>JAGBKC010000051.1 GCA_017934115.1 Actinomycetaceae bacterium
ACTTGAAGAATATCCTCAGAAGCGAAGAACGCCTCAAAGAAGTAGTATCAGACGAATTAACTGAAGTCGCCAAAGAATTTGGTACCAAACGAAAAACTCTTCTCCTTGAAGAAGACAGTTTAGAAGAAAAAATCGCTTCTCAACCCCTCGAAGTTCAAGATACTCCATGTTTTGCTCTTTTAAGCGCTAGTGGACGTTTAGGCAAAACTAAAGATACCACTCCTCTTGTTAAAGAAGGACGAAGCGAACATGACCTTCTTCTCTCCTCCATAACAACAACAGGGCGCGCAGATATTGGTCTTCTTGATTCACAAGGCATTATTCATCGCATTCACATGCTTGACTTACCTCTTATATCAGCATCGAATGAAACACGGATAAGCCTCACACACGGATTACAAGCAGAAGAAATCATTTCTCATACTCACCCTATATGCCTCCTTCCTCTTGATACACAAACGTCCACACTCGCCATTGCAACAGCATATGGAAAAATCAAGCGACTTAATATCTCTTCAACATCGAAGGACTCGTGGGAAGGCATCACCTTAGAAGAAAACGACTACGTCATCGGCGCTTTTCTATGCAATGATGAAGATGAAATATCACTTTTAAGCAACGATGGACAATTACTCCACTTTTCTGCATCTCTTGTACGTCCACAGGGACGAACTGGTCAAGGAATTGCAGGAATCCGACTTAAAGAAGGCGCTCGCGTTATTGCTCTTGGCGTGTGCCCATCAGATGACATTTCAGCCTGCTGTGTTGCCACAATAGCTGGAAACAGTGCAGCTTTAGCAGGAACAGAACCAGGAAGCGCAAAGATTACACCTCTTGATCGATTCCCCAGCAAAGGACGTGGAACTGGCGGCGTAAGAGCCCAACGCTTCCTCAAGGGAGAAGACGTCCTTATTAATGGAGCCATTGGAACTGCACCATTACTTGCCATGAGTGCTTCCGGAAAACCACTTGATTTACCTGAAATAGAAGAAAAACGCGACGCATCTGGCACTCCACTAGAAAGCTTTATTGCACATATAGCATCCATATAGCGTCGCTATAAAGTGAATTGAAATCGATATAAGAAAAAGTGGAGGTACATCAAATACCTCCATTTCTTTTTATGTTTTATGATCCACTAGATCTAAATAAGCGCCACCTACTATGCGCATGAACAACATTGCGCACAGGAGTTGACTGAATATCTATTTCTTTCGAAAAAACGTATGTACGCCCTACCACTTCGAAACCAAGATTTTTGAAGAAATCCATATCATTATTTTCTTGATTTTCTTGATAAGGAACATCAATTCCAGCGTACTCAATGCCATCGTTTTGATAACTAATCATTGCCTGAGCAATAAGTGAACGCAAAAGCTGAAAACGACGAACTTCATCATAAACAGCAACTTCATCGATATATCCCTCAGACCATCCGCGCGCATTCCAGTCCTGTTCATATTTACCTGAAATGATATAACCAGCTAAACGCGGGCGGTCTCCAAGCGTATCAAGTGCAACAAAGGACCATTCACGATTCATGTAGCTGCGTTCACTTATCCACTGTTCTTCTGTCACACCAGATCCTTGAGAATTTTCTAAATCAATTGCATTGTGAACAGCACGCACCTGCGGATCTAGATCTTCAGTTAAATTGACAAAAGAAATAAAAGGCGGCGGAACGGGTGTCTCGATCGTTTTATCAAGCTTTCGGCGCATCTGGGCATACAAAGATAAATATTCAAATCCATCACGTTTCAACAAATCAGCTAAATCATCATGCCCTTCATCAACATGCATCACTATACTTGCACGTTGTGCCACACCATCAGAAGCCATTTCTCGAGCTGCACGCACCTGCATCCCTACAAGTTCACGCCCAAAACCAAAATTGCGATAATCAGGACGAATGCCGCCCCACAATGATATTTCCACATATTCGCCGTGCACTCGTGGCATACGCACAAGACCAAAAGCAATCAAGACACCATCAGATGTTCTTCCACCAATAGCGCGCGTCATCCATACGTCAGAAAAAAAGGATTTAACTTCATTTAATGCACTACGATAGGGAGCACCGTCTTCTTTCTCAATGGATACCACCAGATCAAGTATCTCATCAGAATATGAGTCATCAAGCATGACCCATTGAATCTGCGGTATTGTTTGACTCATCCGTATCCCTTCATGTTTCATTACACTGTACAATAAAAAACGTATCTCTATAAACAGAAGGCATAGATACACTTTTCATCTTCATAAAACAGTAA
>JAGBKC010000052.1 GCA_017934115.1 Actinomycetaceae bacterium
CTCACGATAGAAAAGTGTTGGCACGCTCGATGTTTCTTGTGTCTGATATGAATGATAGGGTGTATTCGTACGAGATTAATGTAGCTACGCTAAATGATGTAGAAGCATTGGAATCTATAGCTTTTCGAACATTTCCTGATGCGTGTCCTCATGTTTCAGAAAAGGATCAACTGGCATTCATGCGTGATAATTTAACAAGTAAGCATTTTGCTCACTATATTCAATCTGATACGGCAGATGTATTTGTTGCTCGTTGTTTAGGTGAGATCGTTGCCTATGTGCTTGTTGATTATAACAATAAGCAAAATGATGATATATTACCTATGCTTCGCCACAATGAACACCGTTATGTTGATGGAGGACCGGTTGCGTATTTATCTAAATTCTATGTTGATCGCCCATGGAGATCCTCTGGTGTTGCATACGGTTTATGGTGTTTTATAAAGACTCATATTCAAGAGAAAATCGCTTCTCGTCATAGTCATGTAACAATGTGGCTGTCGACAAATGCGGCTAATAAACGAGCTCAAAAAGCTTATAAAAAAATGGGTTTCTCAAAAGTTGGAACACGTCATTTTATGGTGGGTGATACAGACAACCTTGATTATATTTATGCCACTGTTATTGATGTGGAATAATAGAGCCTGTCTTGCTGTCACAGTGCATGGTGCCTGCCGCAGGGGGTTATGCATCGGCAAGTTTTTTCTGTTGTCAACACCTTTAGCCTGCGTGTAGAGGTAGAAAGATAAGAAAATGCAAACTCTTGATTTTATTGATGCGCCGCAGTTACGTAGTGATGTTCCTGATTTTCGTGCTGGCGATACTGTTAAGGTAAATGTTAAAGTTATCGAAGGCAATCGTAGCCGTATCCAGGTATTCCAAGGTATTGTTATTGCGCGTAACGGTGAAGGTGTGCGCCAAACATTTACTGTTCGCAAAGTTTCGTTTGGTGTTGGCGTTGAGCGTACTTTCCCAGTTCATGCTCCTACCGTGGAATCCATTGAAGTTGTTACGCGTGGTGATGTGCGTCGTGCCAAGCTTTATTATTTGCGTGATCGCCGTGGTAAGGCTGCAAAGGTCAAAGAAAAACGCGTTGATATTAAAAAGTAATTTTGTTATTTGTGAAAACTTTTTTTGGAAGAATCTGCTTGTCCTATGAGTAGATTCTTTCTTTTTATTTTATGATTAGGGGAGTATTGATAAAAGGGGTGGATATGTCATTGAAGAAGAAGCTCAGTCCATACGATTCGACTGCCGGCGAAATTCCTCCTATTCCCGAGTATATTGATACAGAACTATCTGAAGAAGAACGCGAAAAATATGAAGAAGAACTTGAGTATGAGCGACGTACATGGATGCGTTCAGTACTTGAGTTTGTCGGTATTCTTGGTGTTGCGTTGATAATAAGCGTTGTTGTGAAAACTTTCTTTGTGCAAGCCTTTTATGTTCCTTCGGGTTCAATGGAATCAACTCTTGTTGTCGACAATCGTATCTTAGTTAACCGTCTCGCAAATGAGCCTGAAGACATTAGGCGAGGCGATATTGTGGTTTTTTCTGATCCTAATAATTGGTTAGGTAGTCATGACGATGATCAACCTTGGTGGACAGATATCGGTTCCAAGAGTTTGCAAGCTGTTGGCTTGTTACCTGCAAGTTCTGGTGATCACCTTGTTAAGCGTGTTATTGGCATAGGTGGCGATACAGTTGAGTGTTGCACTGTTGATGGATATATAACTGTTAATGATACCCCCATTATCGAGACATACCTTGATGAAGGTGTTGCTCCTTCAAATGAAGATTTTAAGGTAACTGTTCCGGAAGGACAGTTGTGGGTGATGGGCGATAACCGTGATCACTCTAAGGATTCTCGCTACCATAATGCTGCTGAAAGTAATGGTTTCGTTCCTGTTACTAATGTAGTTGGCAGAGCATGGGCAGTGTTCTATCCTTTTAGTGATATGCATATGCTTGAAGATGAAAATGATGTTTTTGATAATGTTCCTGATCCTTCCTAAATGTGCGTGAATTTTATGAAACCAACACGTGAGAGAGAAAAAGAACTTCTTCATCAATATTTGCCTCTTCTGGGAAGAGACGTTGTTCTTGCTGGGGTAGATGAAGTGGGACGTGGAAGTCTAGCTGGTCCTGTATGTGTAGGTATTGCGATTGTTACTTCCAGTACGTCCGATGATTTTCCTGCAATGATGCGTGATTCTAAGCAATTAACGCCTAAAAGAAGAGAAGAACTTGTACCGCAGGTCAAGCAATGGGTAAATGACAGCGCTGTTGGCTATGCTTCATCGGATTTTATCGATCGCTATGGTATTGTGCCAGCTTTAGGGTATGCGGCATCGGTTGCAGTTGATAAACTGAAAAAACGTGGTCATAGTATTGATGTGGTTCTTTTAGACGGCAACCACAACTGGTGGATAAATGATTCCAAATATCAATCTGTTTTTCATCTTCCCGATGTACCTGTTTATACGCAGGTTCGAGGAGATGCATCGTGTGCGGTTATTGCGGCAGCCTCGGTTGTTGCTAAAGTTGAACGTGATGCATATATGACTGATATATCTCAGGATTTTCCTGAATATGAGTGGCACAAGAATAAGGGATATAGTTCGCCTAAACATATAGAAGCCTTGAAAAAACATGGTGTTTCCACAATGCATCGACAATCATGGAAAATGCCAGGAATAGATAAATAAATGAAGTCTCATAGAGGGGTAGATGATGAGTAGTGCAGTTGAAAAGTATGAAGAAGATGCAGAGCTGGCACTTTATCGTGAATATCGCGATGTCATACGCATTTTTCGTTACGTTGTTGAAACGGAACGTCGTTTCTATTTGGCTAATGATGTTGATGTAAAAGTGCGTGCATCATCTGGTGGTGATGTTTTCTTTGAAGTTAAGTTGCGTGATGTGTGGGTGTGGGATATCCATAGACAAAGTCGCTTTGTTAAATCAGTACGTATTGTCACCTTTAAGGATGTTAACGTCGAAGAGCTCAATAAAGTGGATATTGAGGAAGAAATTGAACATACAAACGAATAAATATAAATGTTTTTAAGCAGATGCATTGAAAAAGTTGATAGCGTCGTTGATAGCAGAATTTTCTGTTAAATGGTAGAGGAAGAAGATGAGGTGGCGATATTCTTCTGCTGAATTGTTACCAAGAGATGCTGCTTTGATAGTTTCTCGGATAGTGTCGATAATTGCTGCTTCCGTCAATGTTTGTTTGGTTGCTCGAGGAAATTGAGCTACAGCTATTCGCGTGTCTGACACATTATTTCGTAGAATAGCTTCTTCTAAAGAATGAAGAAGATGGATGTCTTCAAGATTATCTTTATATTTTTCATTGTTGAGTGCGTAGTCACGTTCTAAAAATTGACGATCCTTATTGATGCTCTTAAGAACTTGTGAGTTTTGCAGAGTTTTTCCAACTGTTGTTATGGCGTAGGTTGATTGGGGTGAGGTGATGTTAAGACTTGATGCTAGATTGTGTGTGAGGTATAAAGAATCGAAAGCTATGGTCAACAATGTTTGTTTTTGCTGAGCCGTTGTTGCTTTTTCAGCTGCATTACAGGCTTGTGTTGTGTATAAGCTGAGATCTTTGATGAATTCTTCTGTTGTTATTGAACTTTGAGCATCAGTGTGAACAGGAGGATTTGTTTGCCCTGATGGTATGTCTTCAGCATTCGGCCATGGAATCCATACGTCACCAAGGTATTCTTGCCATGATTGTATTGTTGATTTTGCATGGGAAAAAGCAGAGTGATCCTTGTTTAATATCTCGGTTTCTTTGATTAAGCGAGAAGTGTGTTCTGCAAGGTTTTGGCGAGTCGTTTCTGCTTCTGAGGCCTTAGGTGGTGCGGCATCAATAACATCAAAACGTGTATGTATTACTATCAGTCCAATAATGATGGTAACAATGAGTGTGGGAAGAGCGAAGGTGAAGAAACGAGATTTTTTTTCTGTTTTTGAGCTCTTATGTGAAGTGTTACTTTTTAATGAAGATGAATCGTTTGATATGGGTTGACGTGGTGAATGTAGTTCAATTCCGTAAAGTATTGTCTCTTTAGGTCGTGAGCTCATGTCATTAATATTGCCACATTATGTGTATGTACGTTACGTAATTGTGTGAAAAATTTTTTCTATACTAAGGTAGTCGTATGACTGAAAAAAAATCTCATCGATATCAGAGGGTTGAGAACGCTATTTTTGATCTTGCTCAACCAATTGTTCATCATCATGATTTATATCTAGAAAAAGTAACTTTTCATACGGGAAAAAACTCTATTGTGCGTGTTGTTGTTGATCTTCCGTGGGGTCCAGGCGGTGTTGATGTTGATGTTTTAGCAGATGTGTCGCGTGATATTTCTTCTGCACTTGATGAAGAGGAAATTGTAAAAGGTTCATATAATCTTGAAGTCTCTACTCCTGGAGTTGATAGAAAAATGACAGAAAAACGTCATTTTTCGCGTGCTCAAGGCAGAAAAATAGAATTGACATTGCTTGATGGTTCTCGTCTGAAAGCACGTTTAGAATCCATGACAGATGAATGTCTGTATTTGCTTACGCGTGACAAAGCCTATACATATAGTTTTGATGACATCGCTGAAGGAAAAGTTTGCATTGAACTATAATTCATACAGAATGTTTGAGATCTAAGGAGTAAAAGCGCATGGATATTAAAATGGAGGAACTTCGCGTTGTCGAAAGTGAATTGGGGATCAGCGCTGATGTTTTGATTGAGGCGATTGAAGCTGCGTTATTACATGCATACCAGCGTGTTCCAGGATCAATTGACGGTGCGCGCGTGGAATTGGATCGCTCAAGTGGAAAAGTTTCTGTTATTGCTCCCGAAATCGATGAAGATGGAAATGTCATCGGTTATTTTGATGATACTCCCGGTAATTTTGGACGTATTGCAACGACAACGGCTCGATCCATTATTATGCAGCGCTTACGCGATGCTGAATCTGACCGTCTTTTGGGTTCTTTCAAAGGTAAAAAAGGTGAGCTCATTTCTGGTGTTGTGCAACATAATTCCAAGGAAAAGAATGGTGATCTTTTAGTAGAAGTAGATGACCATGAAGTTGTTTTACGTACTGATGAGCAGGTTCCTACTGAAGACTTGCGTCATGGTGAACGTATTCGCGCCTATGTTACAGATGTTGCATTGACAGGGCGTGGTGTATCGGTTCGAATTTCTCGTACCCATCCCGAGTTTGTGCGTAAATTATTTGAGTTGGAAGTTCCCGAAATTCAAACTGGCGATGTCGAGATTGTTTCTGTTGCGCGCGAAGCAGGTCATCGAACAAAAATTGCTGTGTGGTCTGACGATGCATCTATTAATCCTAAAGGTGCATGTATTGGTCATAATGGCCAACGTGTACGTGCCGTGATGGAAGAGTTACGTGGTGAAAAGTTCGATATTATTAATTATTCTAAAGATCCATGTGATTTTATCGCAGCTGCTCTTTCCCCAGCTCAAGTGTTAAGTGTTGCAATTGTGGACGAGGAAAGTAAAAGAGCTAAGGCTATCGTTCCTGATGGTCAGGAGGCATTAGCTATTGGTAAAGAAGCTCAAAATGTTCGTTTAGCAGCTAAATTAACTGGTTGGGCAATAGATATTCGTTGTGAATCAGAAGCGAAAGGTGATTAAGGTAGTTCGTGATATTCGTCTTTCTCTGCTTTTTTATATGAAGAAAGATGTAAAATGTCTAAAGTTTATACTGTGACATGCTTATGTGTCCTGTGTTAACGAGAAAAAAGTAAGTTTGTCGCCTTCACATATGTGGAGGAAGACCCGATAAAGAAAGCGGGTAGAAAGCCGATGGGCACCCGATGAGTACCCAGCGATGAGCTGCCAGCATTAGAAAGGGCTTTGGTATGCGTACCTAGCCCAAGAAGGAGAATTGTGGCTAAGGTTCGTGTACATGAACTTGCAAAAGAACTAGGAATGACAAGCAAAGCTGTGCTTGGTGTTCTTAAAGAAACAGGGGAATTTGTTAAATCTGCGTCGTCAACTATCGAAGCTCCTGTACAAAGAAAAGTGAGGGAGTACGTCAAAGATCATCCTGATGTGATCGATAGTGCCGTTAAAAAGAAGACAAAAACTTCTGGAAAAACTTCAGAGAAGAAAACATCGACAAAAACAAAAACTGCTGATGTGAAGAAAACAGAGGAACAATCTTCTGATGTGAAGAAGTCGGCACCTAAGAAGGCAGAAATTTCTGAAAATCAGGTGAAGCCTGCTCCTCAAAAACGTAATATTCCACGCCCATCTGCTGTTTCGCAGTCAAAGAAAAATACTGATCAAAAATTATCGTCTGCATCTGACCAGACAACAAATGATAAAACTGAGAATAAAACGTCCTCAGTTCCTTCTTCGTCTAATGTTCCTAAGCCAATGCCGCCTAAACCTGCTCAACTTGCAAAAAAGACATCTGCAGGTGGTAAGAA
>JAGBKC010000053.1 GCA_017934115.1 Actinomycetaceae bacterium
ATTGATGGCTCCTTTAGCTTTAGCTAATTCGATAGTTCTTCTTGTTTTTGCGCCCACTGCCTCGTTAGATATTGCCTGCATTATTTTTGGTGTCAGTGCAGTTATTCTTTTTGGCAATTCTTCTATTTACCACATTGGAAAATGGTCGCCTAAGGTGCGCGATATTTTGCGCAGAATCGATCACTCAAACATTTTTCTTCTCATTGCTGGTACGTACACACCTCTCTCTGTGGCTTTGCTTGATACATCGAGTGCTATTTTGGTCTTGTCGATCGTGTGGGTCGGCGCTATTGCTGGCATTTTTCTTTCGGTATTTTATATCGATGCTCCTCGCTGGCTTTCTACTCCTTTGTATGTGGCACTTGGATGGGTAGCTCTTTGGTTTTTGCCTGATTATTGGCGCGCTGGTGGGCCGGCAATTGTTTGGTTGTTGATTGCTGGTGGGCTTGCCTATAGTATTGGCGCCTCGTTTTACGGATTTCGCTGGCCAAATCCATGGCCACGAGTATGGGGTTTTCACGAATTCTTTCATCTGGGCACAGTGGCAGGATATGCATGCCAAGCTGTTGCTGTGTGGTTTGCTGTTATGTCAGTAGCGTAAAAATATAATATTTACCTCTCCCTTCGCGTTTTTTTCTGGCTTTGATGGTAATCTTTGCAGGGAATGTACATAAAGGAGGATTGTGATGGCCGAAGAAGAAGGTACATGGTTATCGCCTGAAAGCTTTAAGAAACTTCAAGCAGAACTTGAAGAAATGACAACTGTGAAGCGCGCAGAAATTGCAGAAAAAATCGAGGCAGCGCGTTCTGAAGGTGATCTTCGTGAAAATGGCGGATATCAGGCAGCACGTGAAGAGCAATCGAAACTTGAAGGGCGCATTGCAGAATTACGCCATTTACTTGAAACGGCTAAAGTTTCTGAGCCACCATCAGCTGATGAAGTAGCTGCAGGCACAATCGTTACAGCTAAAATCGCTGGTGATACCGAGCGTTTCCTTATCGCCTCGCGTGAGGTTTTGAATTTGGTTGATGATCTTGAAGTTTATCCTGAAAATGCGCCTATGGGTAAAGCTATTATTGGCTTAAAGCCAGGTGAATCGACATCTTTTAAGGCACCAAATGGAAAAAATATTGATGTTGAAATCGTCAAAATCGAAGCCTTTGAAGGTTAAGGAGCAATAAAATGGCTGGATTACCAAAAGTTTCAAGCGAATTCGGTGAAGAACCAGTACTTGATTTTCCACAAGATTCTGCTCCTCAAGGTTTCCATGTGTCTGTATTGAAAGAAGGCACAGGGCCAGCTGTATTGCCAGGGCGTAATATTTCTGTGCACTACCATGGTCAAATTTGGAATGGAAATATTTTTGATTCTTCCTTCAAGCGCGGCGAGCCAACATCTTTCCCTATTGGTGTGGGAATGGTTATCCAAGGATGGGATCAGGGCCTTGTAGGCAAAAATGTTGGTTCTCGTGTGTTGCTTTCCATTCCGCCAGAAAAAGGATATGGAGTTAATGGGCATCCTGGTGCTGGAATCAAAGGTACAGATACACTTGTTTTCGTTGTTGACATTGTGGGAATAAGTTAAAAGGCACAAAGTAAAAAATATAAGTGGTGGGCTTAATGTTGATGTCCACCACTTATATTTTTAATTCTTGTTATCAGTGCCAATGCTATGAGAAGCAAGAATCGGATTTGTTAAATATGTTTGGTATAAATCCATGAGTTCTTGGCGCATTGGTGGATGTGGGCCAGCGCGTCCAATAGTAAGTGATGCTGCCATCGTTGCATAAACACCAAGCATGCGAAGAGTCGGTTCAGAAATATTAGCCAATTCCTTTCGGTGCTCTGCGCGCCCCAAATTTGAATTGATAACACCATCCATAAGTGCAGCTAAATAAGAATCGCCCGCTCCAAAAGTATCGACAATGTGCGTGTTCTGAGCAGGTATATTGACACGATGTCCAGAACAGCTATAAAGTACTGATCCTTCTCCGCTGTGTGTGATAGCAATGATAGATGTGCCAAGTTCAAGCCACCGATGTGCAAGAGCGTCGAAATCGATATTTTCACCATAAATGGCAAAGAGGTCATTTTCGGAAATGCGAACGACATCGGCAAGTTGAACGCAACTTTCTACTTGTTCAGGAGATGTCGTCAGTGTATTGCCTAAGTTTTGTGTAGATGGACCATAGAAGATGAGAGAGTATTCATGCAATTCGTTGATCCATTCGATCGTACGCGTGTTTCCAGGAGAAACGTGGCATGCCAGCGAACCAAACGCGGTAACACATGGTGCAAAAATGCTGATATCCAGTTTATCTGCTGGGCTTGTTGGTGCCTCAGGTATATTCCAGTGGATGTTCTCTAGGTGAATATTGTGGAGGTCTGCCATATCGACATATGCGCGTGTTGTAAGCTTATCACGTTTATCATCGGGAAGAAGAACTTCATGAATGCCTTTATGTTCAAGGCTTTCATGGATGGCTTTACCATCAGTGTCGGTACCGTAATCGGTAACAAAACGTGTGTGGCGGCCTAAATTCGCTAGAGCAACAGCGGTGTTATACATACTTCCGCAAGGACGTTGAATGGGTGGTTCATCGCCGTTTTTAAGAACCTCGATGAGAGATTCTCCGATAACGATTGCGCTCATTGTTTTTCCTTAAGGTGTTTCGTTTTATGTGGTGAGATTGTTTATTTTTCTTCTTGTGCTTGTGCTTTTTCGAGGCGTTCACGTGCGCCATCAAGAAGTTTTTGGCAATGGTGCGCTAAGGCCTCGCCTTTTTCCCATTGCTCTAAAGATTCTTTGAGAGGCAAGGAACCTTGTTCTAAAGAGGTAACGATACCTGCCAAAGCGTCACGCGCCTCTTCATAAGAAAGCTGGTCAATATTTTCTATTGTTTGCTGTGTGTTATCCATGTTGTTCTTCTTCCTTTGTAGATGTAACTGAAGCGGTGAAACTGCCTTGGTGTACAACTGTTGTGACCTTTGTGCCTTCACTTAATGATGATGCTTGTGAAACGATATTTCCTGATTCATCTAAGGTGACTGAATATCCTCGTTTCAGTGTTGCCTTAGGGGAATATGCTTCCAATTGTGCATAAAGAGCATTTAGTGCTGAGGAATTGCGATCAATTAATTGGCGTGCGTGATGGCCTAACCATTGATAAAGGTTGTCGCAGTCAACTTGTCTATGTTTGAGGAACTCGTGAGGAGATGCCATCACGGGTCGTGTTTGCAAATTGTCAAGATCATTTTGATAAGTGAAAATCTGCCTGTTGATAGTTGTGCGCATACGGTCGAGAGCGGTTGACATCGTGGCGTATTCTTCGGCAACATCAGGAACAATACGTTTTGCGGCATCCGTCGGTGTGGACGCGCGCATATCAGCAACGTAATCAAGTAAAGGATTGTCGCGCTCGTGGCCAATAGCAGAAACAACAGGAGTGTGCGTGGCGTAAACGGCACGCACCAATGTTTCATCTGAAAAAGTAAGAAGATCTTCAAAACTTCCACCGCCGCGTGCCAGAACAATAACATCAACATCTTTTATTGCGTCAAGTTCTTGAAGAGCTGGAATGATGGCTGGTACTGCTCTTTCGCCTTGCACTTGAACTTCACGAATTTCAAACTGAACAGATGGCCAGCGTTTTGCGCTGTTAACGGTGACATCGCGAAGTGCATCTGTATTTCGACCACAGATAAGGCCAATTTTTTTTGGTAAAAACGGCAGTGGTTTTTTCTTGGCTTGATCAAATAAGCCTTCATTGGCGAGTTGTTGTTTTAATTGCTCAAGGCGCAAAAGAATATCGCCTAAGCCAACAGGGCGCATTTCTTGTGCCCATAAGTTAAGAGAGCCATTTTTTTTCCAGAAACTTGGTTTAGCTAAGGTAACAACTTTGCTGCCAGCTTCAATGGTAGGCGGTAAAAGGTGGGTATAAATAGAGACGTTAATAGAGATGTCGTCCTGAGTGTCTTTAAGGGTCAAGTATTGAGTCTTGCTACCCGGACGTGCATTGTATTGAAGTACTTCTGCTTCGATCCATGTTGGTGACATCTTGTTGATGTATTCGTCCATTTTTTGGGAAAGAACACGAAGTGGCCAGGGTGATTCAGGCGTAGTAAGATTCGCGCGCTGTGGTAAGTGCGCAGGTATGGGCATGGACGTGTTCATAAGAAAATATTCTATAGAAAGCTCTTGATTTTTATTAAGTCAAAAGACCTAAGTTATAGTTAACGAAAGTTAAGGTGCTGGTTAAAGGTTATTTTTCTGTAAAAAAAGTTAATAATTACCTAATGTGTTATTTTTTACTTTTTTGGTGTTTAATAGCTTTGCATTGTTATTTATATGTGGAAGAGAAGTGCGGAAAGAAGCTTGTGGCGTGATAGCTCTCAAGAAAGTAATCTGATATGTATAAAAACTGAAGAAGAGTAAAATGGGGAACATGTCAGATGAAAATACGCGCGAGTATGTTTCTCTTGCTGGTGCTGCTGCCTTTCCTGCAGATATCCATCAAACATGTGGAGCAGGTGAAAAGAAAATCCTTTTAGCCACTCCACGAGGTTATTGTGCCGGCGTGGATCGTGCTGTTTCGTCTGTGGAAAAAGCTTTGGAGCTTTATGGTGCTCCGGTTTATGTACGCAAAGAAATTGTTCATAATAAATTTGTTGTCGAGTCTTTGGCTAAGCGCGGAGCAATTTTTGTTTCAGAAACAGATGAAGTTCCCCATGGTGAACGCGTCGTGTTTTCTGCTCATGGTGTGGCGCCTTCTGTTTATGAAGAAGCGCAAGAGCGAAACTTATTGACTATCGATGCAACATGCCCATTGGTGACGAAAGTTCATAAGCAGGCAAAACGTTTTGCTCATGGGGAGTACGACATTTTATTGATAGGGCACGCTGGCCATGAAGAAGTCGAGGGAACTCAAGGTGAAGCTCCTGAACGCATCCAAGTGGTGAATTCAAAGGAAGATATCGAAAATATTGAGGTGCGTGATCCGCATAAAGTCGTGTGGATTTCTCAAACTACTCTTTCGGTCGATGAAACCGAAGAAATCGTGAAGCTTTTACGAGCGAAGTTTCCGCATATCATTGATCCTCCATCAGGTGATATTTGCTATGCCACACATAATCGCCAAAAGGCCGTCAAGACTATTGCTCCCCAGTGTGATGTTGTGATCGTAGTTGGTTCGGCTAATTCGTCAAATTCTGTGCGCTTGGTTGAAGTTGCACTTGATGCAGGGGCGGGGCGGGCCTATCGTGTTGATAAATCCGAAGAAATACAAGAACAATGGCTTGATGGTGCACAATCAGTTGGTGTAACGTCAGGGGCATCTGTGCCGGAGCTCCTTGTTCGTGATGTTGTTGCTCAGTTGAAAGAATACGGTTTTACATGCGTCGAATCTGTAGAGACAGTTACAGAAGATACGCGCTTTTCATTGCCGAAAAATTTACGCGCTGATTTGATGGATGTAGGGCAAAGTCCTGATCGTCCACATAAAGTACGTGCAACTACGCTATCTCAAGACGCGTAGTGTGGTGCGGTTGAAAGTGATGATAGCTGATGAATGATAGTGATGTATGTCGACTGCGCATTGATATTGCCTACGATGGTTCGCGCTTTCATGGATGGGCGTTTCAGCCAGGTTTGCGCACTGTTGAAGGTGAAGTGCAAGATGCGATCTCGAAAGTTGTTCATAAGCGTGTGCATATAACTGTAGGAGGACGCACAGATGCTGGTGTCCATGCACGTAATAACACTTTTCATGTGGATGTGCCATCTGCTTATATTGAAGAATGCGAAAAAAAAGGCAAAGATCCCTATGGTACTCTTAAGCATAGTGTCAACGCCATTTTGATGTATACAAGTGAAGCTGGGCCGTATGGTACCTGTGATGTTGTTATTCGTTCGGTAAAGCCTACACATCCGCAATTTGATGCGCGTTTTAGTGCTTTAAATAGAGAGTATACATATAGAGTCGCTGATAATTCTGAGAGTTTTATGCCAACGCGACGCACGGATATTTTATGGTTTTATCATTCGTTACATATCGATGAGATGAATAGGGCGGCCTCATTTTTAGAAGGGGAACATGATTTTCTTTCTTTTTGCAGACCACGAGAAGGTGCCACTACTATTCGAACTTTGGAAAAACTTTTTGTTGAACGTGATGATGAAGGCAATGTGTGTATACATGCACAGGCTGATGCTTTTTGTCACTCTATGGTGCGAACTCTTGTTGGTACTCTTTTGTATGTAGGGAGGGGGATGCGTCCTGCGCTATGGGCAAAAATGCGTCTTGAACAGCGAGAACGCAATGGTGAAGTTATTGTTGCTCCTGCCCATCCTTTGACACTTGAACGTATCAACTATCCCGAAACACAAGCTGAGCAGATACAACAAATAACGAAAACAAAACGCAAAAGAGTTCTTTGTGAAGATGAGCGTTAAGTTAAAAAGAAAACTGATGTATGTATATGAGTCATTCGATAATATATATTTTTAGTGGAATCTGGAATAAAGCAAGAAAAGGGGAAAGATGAGCGGAGATATGCCAAAGGAATATAATGTAGAGCTCTTTGCTCAGGGTAATTCGCGTGGTTCAGATGTTCCTCCGCCACCACCATTGTCTGTAGATGCCGATAGTGAAGATAATGCTGATCATGCAGAAAAACAGCCAAACTTTTTGTCGAAATTCTTGACGAAAAAACGTCTTCCAGTTATTGGTGTTGCCACGGCTGTTGTGGCATTAGGTGCCACCTATTTGGGCGGAGTTGTTCATTACTCTGACATTTTCTTTCCTCATACATCATTTGGTTCTGCTGATATATCTGCTCTTAGTGTTGAGGAGGCGCAAAAGCGCATTGCTCAAGGCGCTGAAGATTCCTATTCTCTTGCTGTGACAGGCGAAGATATGAATTTTACTCTCAGCGGAGCTGAAGCACATATGGAAATCAATGTTGCTTCGATACTGAAAAATGCGCAAGATGCGCAATCTCCCTGGAGTTGGCCGGTAGAAGTTTTTCGTGAGCATCCTTTGCGCTCGCAAACATCGGTTTCTTTTGATGAAGATGTGCTTAAGCCGTTAATTTCTTCGCATGTTGAAAACGCAAATTCAGGAAAAAGAAAATCTGTGAATGCTTCTGTTTCTTTTGACCATAAAACTGGAGAATTCATCATAGAAAAAGAAGTTCAAGGAACTGTTTTGTCAGTAGATAAAGTTACTAATAAAGTTCTTGAATGCTTGCGTCATGTGGAGGCTGAATGTGTCATTACAGCTGACGACCGCGAATCGACAACTCTTACAAGTGATAGTGACATGCTTATTTCTGCAAAGGAAGAAGCTAATTCTTTCATTAGTTCGAAGTTGACCTTAAAAGCGTCGGATATAACTGATGGTACTACGCCTCTTGATTCGAAAACGATTGCTTCATGGATCACTTTTAATGAGGATTGGAAGGTCGATATTGACGCGAAAAAAATGGAAGAGTGGGTGTCTGCTGCAGTAAAGCCTTTACAACGAGTTGGTGCTCAATACAATTACACGCGTCCTGATGGTAAGAGTGTGAGTGTGTCAGGTGGTGATTTTGGATGCTCAGTTAATAAAGATAAAGCGATTGCGGCTGTGAAAAAAGGTGTAGAAGAAAAAAAACAAGGTGAGCTTGAATTAGAATCGTCCTGCTCTAAGAATTATATAAAAGATGCACTTGTGCCATGGAAAAAATTTGTTGACGTAGATTTAACTGAACAACACGCTCGTTTCTATGATGAAAACAATAATATTATTTGGGAAGCAGGCATCGTGACGGGCAATGTCAAAGAAAAGCATGATACGCCAGTGGGTGTATATAGTGTGAAAAATAAAATAAAAGATAAAACTCTTCGTGGCCGTATTATCAATGGAGAGCCCGAGTATGAAAGCTATGTGCGTTACTGGATGCCGTTTAATTCTACAGTGATTGGTTTTCACGATGCGGATTGGCGTAGGGAAAGTGAGTTTTCGCGTCCTTCCGTTCATTTGACTAACGGGTCGCATGGATGTGTGAATCTGTCGATTTCATCAGCCAAAGCTCTATGGGATATTATTCAAGTTGGTGATGTAGTGGTTGTGCATAATTAAGCAATTTTCTCTGTGAATATAGGGAAATAAAAAGGGGAAGGTGGGTTACCTTCCCCTTTTGTGTTGGGTGTGTGTTTGTCTCAATAAAAGTGGAGCTAAGGGGAATCGAACCCCTGACCTTCTCATTGCGAACGAGACGCGCTACC
>JAGBKC010000009.1 GCA_017934115.1 Actinomycetaceae bacterium
AAAAACACACCAAAGGCAATAAGCGAATATCTGCACCTATATATACGTAATAACGCTGCACGCTCTGCCATACAGATGAAAAAATATTCATGAACTAGACACTCGCTTTATCACGAATTTTTTCTAGACGCCCCTCACCAATACCAGGAACATTCGTCAATTCTTCAATAGAAGAAAATTTTCCATTCTTCGTACGCCATTCAACAATGGCCTTCGCTATTGAAGGCCCAATTCCAGGCAAGTTTTGCAATGTTTCTTCATTGGAACTATTGATATTGACTTTTCCATCATTACCCCCAGAAGAAACAGAAGAAGCTGAATTTTGTGAATCTACTTGTTCTTGCGTTGTTATTTCTTCACCTTTTTTGACAATATGAATATGCATACCATCAGTTAATTCTGCTGCTAAATTTATGCGTTGCTCATCTGCCTCAGCCGCTAAGCCCCCAGCAGCTTGAACACCATCATTAACGCGCGCATCTGCTTGAAGGGTATACACTCCTGGTTTTTTAACCGCACCCGTTATATAAACAACATACTCATTTTTTGTTTGATTCTTTCGCTCTTCATCATCAGATGCAACAACTGTATTATGCGATTGCGGACTCAAAGTATCATCATGAGAAGAACTAGAGGAGAAATATAGATAACCTCCCCATAAACTTCCTAAAAGCAAAACACCTATCAACACAGCACGCGCAGATGCACCTTGAAATAAGAAACGTGATTTCTTTTTTCCCTCTTTTTTTTCTTCACGAGCTGCATCTTCTATCGCTTTATGCATAAGAGACCGAGCTTTATGCTCATAATCACACTCATCCTTTGCACTATCAACTGCAGATGGTTGTTCTTTATGCACATCTTCATGGTGGCCTTCATTGCTATGCTCATCAAAATCAAAAGACGATAGTGACTCATCACCATAAGTATCATCATTATTTTCTATGACATCGCACGCACTAAAGTGTGGAATCTCTGATGAAGATTCAAAGAAAAAATCTTCTTCATGCCGACGTTTAGGAGGTATTTTATACATACTCCAAGTATGGAAAATATAGCTCTCCTTCAAATGTAAACAGTACTACTTGTGCACAACAGATTCGTGTCCACACAAGGAAAACAGCTCTAATGCCGCAACATTCCACATAAACGCGCATGCCAACTACGTGCAGATTGATCAGTCAGAGACGCAACTTGATCAATAATGGCACGCAGCTTATATTTTTCATCTAATTGAATCCACATATCGTAAAAATGTGGTTCTAATTTATTGGGTTTATTATCTAAAACTTCTACTAAATCAAACAATAAAGAACGCTGATAATCAAGATCAGGAGTATGTAAACGCGGCTCCATCACATATGCAACAGCAATACCCTTCAACACCAAAATTTCTGCTCGTGTCTGCTCAGGAATAATAATATTTCCACCATAACGAACAAAAGACACATCACCATAATGTTCTTTCGTTGCATTCGTTACTGAAGAAATAAAACGCCCGATAACATCGCTCGTTAAATTCTTTATCGATGCCAAACCACAATATGAAGAAGAGAAATCTTGCGGCCAGTTTTCTTCATGGAAAAGACGATCACATGCCTCATTTAATATGTCAGTATGATCATATTTATACCACTTCTTCACCATCGAAAAAATAAGTTCACGATTTGCGTCATTTTTTATATATTCAGGATAAAAAGCGCCTCTCACAATAGCGTCTTCCACATCATGAACAGAATAGGCAATGTCATCAGCCAAATCCATAATTTGAGACTCTACACACTTATCATTCCCACGATTCTCTCTTACCCATGAAAAAATTTCTCGATCATCTTCGTAAACATTAAATTTATGTGTACGTACACCATCTTTTTCAGGACGATGATAGAAATCCCATGGATATTTAATCGTCGCATCAAGCGTAGCACGCGTTAAATTAAGCCCAATATGACGACCTGAAGGCGAAACAATTTTTGGCTCTAAACGCGTCAACAAACGAAAAGTTTGCGCATTTCCTTCAAAGCCGCCAATACTTTCAGCAATATCCGCTAATGCACGTTCGCCATTATGCCCAAAAGGAGGATGCCCAATATCGTGAGCTAAACATGCTGTCTCAACGATATCAGGATTAACAGAAAAATTCATCGCAAGGGAACGTCCTATTTGTGCCACCTCAAGAGAATGAGTAAGGCGCGTGCGCACAAAATCATCAGATTCAGGGCCAAGAACTTGAGTTTTCGCCCCCAAACGTCGCAACGCAGAAGAATGTAAAAGACGATCGCGATCACGCCCAAAATCAGTACGACTCGCGTTTTTATGCTCTTCCTTTACCCAGCGCTCACAATCGGATGCAGAATACAACGTGCTCACATATACAAATATAATCGAGAATACTTCATAAAGATAGCACTATAACATTATCCGCCAGATACGCCTACTTCAGCTAAATGAATTTTTGCCTCTTCACTTTCACTTAAAAAACGAGATTCTAACCAACGTTCTGGCAAATGAGGACGTTTTTGTCCTCCGGCACGCCCTCTGCGACTATCGGCAACATCAGGATATGGTTGACTAAGATCCCAAGTAGCAAATACCTTTTCCAAATCATCAAGCGAAGAAACTTGCGAGAGTTGAAAACGAGTCGTGCCTCCAAGAGAAAAACCTTTGAAGTACAAAGCAAGATCACCACGCATATCACGTAAAGCTTTTTCTTCATCAGCAAAGTGTTCAACCGCTAGCTGTGCGTGACGACGAACGATATCAACAACATCTCCTAAACTAGGCGTTGTGTGTACAGCTTTTCCATGCATAAATGCAGCCATATCACGAAAAATCCATGGACGCCCTTGAGCGCCACGCCCGATAGCAACGCCAGCACATTTGGTTTGTTTCAGCATTGCACTCGCATCATCCACCGTAAAAACATCACCATTTCCAAATACTGGAATATCAAGCATTTTGACACACTCAGTAATAAAATTCCAATCAGCGGCGCCTGAATAGTATTGAGCAGTTGTACGCGCGTGTAAAGTAATAGCCGATATCCCTTCATCTTCAGCAATGCGCGCAGCATCCTTAAAAGTCATATGGTCATCATCAATACCTAAACGCATTTTTCCTGTTATAGGCACCTGAAAACCTAGATGTTCACAAGCCTTTCGAGCAGCTTCTACCGCTTGCCGCACAATATCTCGAAACAGGTCAAGTTTCCATGGCAACGCCGAACCACCACCACGACGAGTAACTTTCGGCGCAGGACAACCAAAGTTCAAATCAATATGATGCGCATAATTTTCGCGGATCAAAAATTCTACAGCCTGAGCCGTTACATGAGGAGAAACACCATAAAGCTGTACTGAACGCACCGGGTCTTCTTCATCAGGTCGAACCATCACAAGTGTTTTAGGATTTCTCTCAATAAGGGCTCGAGTCGTTACCATTTCACACACCCAAAGCCCTGCAGGTGCCTGTTTGCCTGGTATTTCCCGTTGCACAGACGGCAAAACACCAGCATCCTTCATTC
>JAGBKC010000054.1 GCA_017934115.1 Actinomycetaceae bacterium
ATGAAAAAGAAAATAATGACATTTGGGGCAACTATTGCACTTGCTCTTATGGGAATAGGTGGATATTCGGCTTTTGCTGATCCATCGGAGGATCAAAGTGGGCACAATCATGCGATGCCCAGTGTAGAAGATTTAGGTGTAGGTGCCAAGGGAGAGCCATACCATGGATATTGGGTGGCTACTGAAAAATCTGGTAACCAGCGTAATGAAACGACATATGAATATGAAGGGAAAACAATTTCCACATGTTCTGAAGAATTGCATAAACGATATGCTGTACACGGCAAGGATGGTGCTCTTTATGATAGTTGGCACCCAACTGTTGTGAAAGATCCTTCAACGGGTGAACTATGTTCTTTTGGCCATGAGCATGGAGATGACCCAAAAACAAGTGATATTTATGAATTCGCTGCCGCTCATTTTTCGTTGAACTCTGAAGGCATACCTTTTGGAGTTGTTAATCAAGCTTCAGCAGAATATTCTGAAAGTACAGGTTCCATTGGGCATCGCCATGAAGATCATGTAGGCCATAAAGTTTTTGTTGCTAATAATGTCAAGCTTGTCAAAGAAGATCGTTCTGGATATGTGAAAGATGAAAAAGGTAATGTCGTTGAATGTGATTATTTGATCCAACAGCATCAAGGTACGCATTCTCCTGATGCAACTCAAGCAAATACGCATGAAACAGAGTATGCTGCTGTGTGTACTGATGGAACTGAAGTGGCATTGCAAGGTTTTACTCGTTTTGGTGCTCCGAATGAATTTACGGAAAAATGTAGTGGAGAAACGATTGATACATCAGTTAACTCGATGGATCTTGAAAGTCAAAGCACAGGTAGACGAGTTATTCCTACAGTTGAATGTGTTACGGCTAATGAAGGTAATAGCGCAAATAGCCTTCCGGACGTATGGAGTTTATATGAAATTTGGGAAGCGGATAATACGTACCAGATGCCAGATGGCGGTTCGATCTATTTTGATCCATGGTATGGAGTGCGTAACCCATCGCGCGTTGCAGATGTGGACAATGGTGAAACTAAAAAGAAATCTACTATTGATCTAGCAGAATCGGTAAAAGTTCCCTACACGACAAATTTCTGGTGGAGAAAAGCTTTATCTGTCCTATCTGACAATGATGACGCGGTGGCAGCTAAAGAGTCAGTTGAATCTCCTTTTAATGGTGCTGCACGTGATCTTTACTTAGCTCATACAAAGGTAACTATAGGCTCGAGTTATCCTGAAAATGGTGTGTGGTACACCGATCCATATGGTGAACATGCGTCCGTAAATTCAACAACAAAAGGAATGCTGGAACAGTATGTAGCAAATCATTCAACTCAGTGGGATGAGATGGAACGTTGGTCGAGTGGATTCTCAACAAACTACGGAGCTAAAGGCTCTGGAGTACACTCGAAAAACTAAGGAAGTGTGACAAGCATGAAAAAAAGTTCGATGAAAAAAATTTCAAGTATGGCAAGCGTATTTGCTGTTTCTTTAGCAGGTTTAGTTGGTTTGTCTGTAATGAACGCTCCAGGTGCTGTAGGTGAAGAAAAGCAGCTGGCTGATATTGTGTATGAAAGCCAAAGTGCATCACATAGCGGTAATGGAGTTTCTGATTCTTGTGATGTGACAGGTGATGGTGTAGAAGATTTGATAGTTTTGCGTAACTGGTGGAAGCGTGCACGCAATGATGGTGCCGGATATGCAAATTATGGAAAAAAAGGTAGTCAAGCAGTTACCGGTGCTGCATATGTTATTCCGGGTGGAAGCTATGCTAATGGGCATCTTGATGATGAAAATTCTGGAGTTATTCGCCTAGAAGGTCCTTTTAGCGTTGATGACGGCATGAAGCAAAGAGGCCATGGAACAGGTGTATCTGAAGTTTCATGTATCGGTGATGTCAACGCTGATGGCATAGATGATATCGCTATTGGTGATATATGGTCGAAAAAAATGTATGTTGTCTATGGCTCTCCATCACTTCATAGCATGAACCTCTCCTACTTAGGTACATCAGGTTTTGTTATCGATGGTGAAGGTCAAGGAACATTTCCTGGTAACAAATTTGTTAATGTTGGCGATTTGACCGGTGATGGAAAAGCAGAAATAGCTTTTTACGCAAATGATGGATGGCATATCGATGACGTTTCTTCAACGGATGGTGTTGCAACCGTTAAAGGTGCAGATCATGAGCTCATGACTATTGTGCAAAAAGGTTTTGCATTTGAGAAACTTGATGATTTTAATGGTGATGGAAAAGCGGACTTTATTGTTGGTACAGGGAATGATACGAAAATCATTCTTTCTCCCTCTAAAGGAACGATTACTCCTGAAACTGCTTCATCGGTTTCTATTACAGGATTATCTGCATTAGGAAATGGATCAAATTCTCAACAAGTTGTTAGTGTTGGCGATATCAATGGTGACGGACTTACTGATTTTATGATGCAGTTTAACGTTGCAAAAGATGATATAAAAACAGGTGTTGTCATTATTTTAGGTGCGAAAAATAATGAGAACATATGTATTTCATTGAGTAAAGAAACACCTATCTATGAATGTGAAAATCCTGAAAACTCTCGTGGATATGTTGTAACCGCCCCTGAAAACAATGAACGGGCTTACAATATTGATTTCTGGAGTGATGGAATTGTCAGTAGAGCAGCATTCACAGGTATTGATTCTAAGAAATTCTACGCTTTTGATCCAACAGAATTAGGCGAAGATTTCACTGTTAGTGTTGCTGATTTACCTTCTACTGCAACATATGAGTATAACGGTTCTGGAAATGCTAATGGCTCTATTGAATTGCTTGGCATGCAACCATCAAGTATTGATGAGACAAAACAATCTCTCTACCTTGCTTTTAATGCTACAAACGATAGAACTGTGCGCATTATGGAACTTGCGAATACTCAAGAGCCAAAGACGATCAAACCAGTTTCTGTCGTAGATAATTCTGTGCATGTGGATGAAGTCGAAGAGGCGCCACAAGCAGGATTTTTTGACAAAAAAAGCTTTACTGTTACTTTTGATGTAAATGGCGGAAAAGGCAGTATGGACGATGTGAAAGTTCTAGAAGGCGATATGCTTACTTTGCCTGAAAACACTCTTACGCGTGATACTTTCACATTTTCCGGGTGGAACACAAAGGCTGACGGCACTGGCACATCATACGATGATAAAGCTATGATCCATGAGATCAATGAAGATGTGACACTGTATGCGCAGTGGTGTCCTCAATGGACTGGTTCGCAACCGCAGGATATTACGCCTTCGTCTGTGTATGAGCGTGAAACAACAGACGCAAAACTCACATGGGGTTTTTCTGAATATGCTCAAGAATGGAAAGGGCAAGTTGATTGTGGATGTGACAATGTCACATACGACGATGAAAGCCACAATTTTACTTTTGTGAACGGCAAGGGGTATAAAGAAGCAGAATCTGCAACTACCAAGATCGCGTGGGATGGATCGATTCGCTTATATCCATATGGAAATATGAATTACCCCGGAATGAATGCTGCCATAAAAGGCATGAATTTCCATTTAGGTAATCCTGTTCTTGAAGTTGAAGAAGACGGTTCTGGCATTTTGTCTTTTGAAGTGGCGTCAACAGCTACAAGTGGTATGGAAAGCGAGTTAAAACGAGTTACAGTTGCATCTTTTGATAAAGGTTCAATTGTTATGAAAGAAGATGCAGAAAATGAAACTATCCATGTAACATTTGCTGGAATTCCAAATTACGCACAAAATTCGTATGAATATACTGCGCGCGGTGGAAATGATAAGGTGAAATCTGAGGGTGCCTTCCCTGCTGAGTTCATCGATCATGTTGATTCTGCTTTGCGTGCGTATTTCTATCAATCTGGTGCTTCAAATGATGCAAAGAAACAACAACTAGAGGTATCGGGAGAGTTTTCTTATAAGAAACTTGCCCAATACGGAGTTACCTTAAATCCAAATGATGGCAGCAGTGACATCCTTAAAGTAGATATCCAAGAAGGCAAATCGTACCCATTGAATTTAGCGGAAAAAAACCTTAAACGAGAAGGTTATACATTTAATGGATGGAATACTTCTGCTGATGGAACAGGAGATGCGATTCCGGCAGCTTCGCAGTACACACCGCAAGGTGATGTGACTCTTTATGCTCAATGGGTGCTGATACCGAAGGAAAATACAATATTTGAGCGCTTGTGGGGAGCTGGATCATTAGATACTGCACAATCTATTGTTCAAAAAGGCTTCACGAACACCGGAGGTACCGTTGTTATCGCAACGTACAATACATATTATGATGCACTGACAGCCAGTGGTATCGCTGGTTTTGATAAGGCGCCGATCCTTACTGTTTCTTCGAATAATCTTCCAGCGCAAACGCGTCAAGAACTTCAACGTTTGAAACCTCGACGTGTCATAATCATTGGTGGTGAAAAAGCTATTACACCAGCTGTTTCGAATGAAATTCACAAGGTTACAGGAGTGAGGCCGGTTCGTTATTCTGGTGCGGTTGCATCCGACACTGCTGATGCTATTGCTTTGGCAAAGGATGGCCATTGGGCTGATACGGGTTTTGTTGTAACTTCTCGTACATTCCAAGATGCGCTTTCTGCGGCACCACTTTCGTATTCTTTGCATATGCCGATATTCTTAACGAATATGCAAGGTACGGAACTTTCGGCCAATACTATCTATGCTATGAAGCATGTTGGTATTAAGAAAGTTGTTATTGTTGGTGGTCAATATGCTGTTTCACCTGCTGTAGAAAAACAGCTCACGGCAAATGGTATTGACATAGAAACTCGTTTGTGGGGTACATACGATGTTGAAACATCATATGCTGTTGCACAATACGGGTTATCGAAAGGTATGACGGCGAATAATATGGGTGTTGCGACAGCAACCAAGTATTATGATGCTCTTGCGGGAGCCGCTTTGAATGGAGTGAATAATTCTGTTCTTGTTTTGTCTCGTGAAAACAATGTGGAGTGGGCACGTCGTTTTGTTGAAGAAAATATAGGAACTATTAATCATGGATATGTGTATGGAGGGCAGTTAGCGATATCTGATTCTTCATATCATAAGATAACTGGTGAATAGCTATTTTTGTTGATGAAAATGTGGAGGATTTTTCCTCCACATTTTCATATTCTGGTATAGCTGTGGTGGATGTTTTGTTTTCACAGTATATGTAAATGTTGTACTATACTGGTTGATTGGCTGTGTATATATGCTGTTGAATAAAACGTAGAGGACATAAAGAAAGGAGAACTTGTGAGTGTCTTTGATAAAATCGAAGCGACAATAGAAAATAGTGTTGCTAAAGCTACATCTGCATTGCGCTCGCAAAGCTCTTCTTTGAAACCTGTCGAAATCCTTTCAGCTTTGAAAAAAACTATGGATAATAAGGCCGCTATTTTACGGCGTGACCGCACAGTTGCTCCTAATGTTTTTGATGTTTTTTTATCTGATGATGATTATGCTCGCATACAGCAATGGGGCTTAGAAGAACTTGCTCGTGAATGTCATGAAGATTTGATGGTACACGGAAGCGAGCAGAACTATATTTTTCTTGGCAATATCAAGGTGAATTTTTCTTCTAGTTCTGATGTTTCTAATGGTGATGTGAAAGTGGAAGCAGCAACGAAACGTGGTTCTGTTGCTCCTGTAACATCAAATGCTGCATCACATGATGCCCCTATGATCGAAATCGATCGTAAACGTTATCTGTTGACAGGAACTGTCACTGTTATTGGGCGCGGTTCTGAATGCGATATTGTTGTGGATGATACAGGTATTTCGCGTCAGCATCTTGAATTGCGTATCACTCCGCGTGGAGTTATTGCTACAGATATGGGCTCTACAAATGGTTCTTTTGTTGAAGGTCATAGAATTACATCGGCAACTTTAGTGGACGGAAATACATTAACGATTGGCAGAAAAACAATTATGTTTTGGGACGGAGAATAATTATGAGTGCAGTGCTGTATAATGTTCTTCGAATGGTTTTTTTAGGGCTTTTATGGTTTTTTGTCGTTTCTATTGCTATTTTGATTCGCCGTGATATCACTGGTACGGTCATTAACGATAGGCGTGAATCGGTCCATTCGGCAAAAAAGCAGAAAAAACCCTCGCGTTCTGTTCCGCGATCTAGCCCAAATCCTGCTCCCTCAATGCCTACACGCCTAGTAGTTGTTGATGGCCCTTTAGCTGGAACGACTTTTCCTCTGGGGGCAAGCGATATTCTTGTTGACAGGAGTCCAGATTGCACCCTTGTTTTGAATGATACACATGCATCCGGTCATCATGCACGTTTCTTTTTTCAAGATGGCATGTGGTGTATTGAAGATCTTGGTTCCACCAATGGAACATTTGTTAATAATCAAAAAATACATATGGCAACCTCATTACGTGTAGGCTTACCTATTACTGTTGGGTATACGAAGATGGAGCTGCGATGAGTGTATATATGAGATATGCAGCTTTTTCCGATGTGGGGCTGGTACGCAAAAACAACCAAGACGGCGGTTATGCCTCATCAAATATGCTTATTTTAGCTGATGGTATGGGTGGCGCTGCGGCTGGTGATGTTGCTTCATCGGTGACGATCGCACATTTAGCTGCCTTAGATGGCGATGAGCATCGTGCGGATGATTTATTAGTCCATATGCGTACGACTGTTGAAGAGGCTCATGCGGATTTTCGTGCACGTGCCCAAGAGGATACATCACTTTCTGGCCTTGGAACTACCTGTATATGTATTTTGCGTTCAGGAAATAAGCTTGCAATGGTGCATATCGGCGATTCACGCGCGTATGTTCTCCACGATTCGCATCTGATGCAGGTCACTCATGATCACACCTTGGTGCAATATTTAGTTGACCATGGTGAACTCACTCCTGAAGAGGCAGAGCATCATCCTAAACGCAATGTTATTATGCGTGCTTTGGGTGATTTCCCAGGTGATATTGAATTGGACGAGTCGATTCGTGAAGCCCATGTGGGAGACCGTTGGCTTTTATGTTCTGATGGTTTATCAGGCGTGGTAAGTGCACAAACCATTGAAGAAACTCTTTCTACGTATGAAGATATTCATGCATGTGGAGAACGTCTTATTCAACTTGCTTTAGCTGCTGGTGCACCTGATAATGTCACGGTCGTTTTGGGTGATATTATCGACGAAGCTGAGGTGGATGAAAAAGATATCGCTCAAGAACCTATTGTTGTTGGCTCTGCTGCTCCTTTGCGTGATGTACCAACTCGGGGCGGCAACAATGCAGCCGGTCAAGCAGAGGCTTTCATTAAGGAAGCAACAGCTGAACAAGAAATCGATAATGCAGATAATTCGCAGGAAGATGACGGATCGAGTGGTAGCGATACGAGAACATCTGGTTCTGTGTCCTCTTCTGCAACCGCCGCAGAAGAACCTATCGATGTGGGAAACCACGATAGTCAAGTGCAAATTACTCAGCGCATTATCCTTGATGATTTGGCTTTCACTGATATTGAAGAGAAATCTGAGCAGCAAGAACAAAAAGCAGATCTTCATCTGTCAGATAACGAAGAAGATAAGAAAAACGATGATCACGAACCTGAATCAATTCGTGGTGAAGAAAATGATTCTTCTATTTTGGAAAGTGAAGAGAGTAGTGCAGACACGACGGATGACGAAGAGGAAAACGCAGGCTCGTTTCATAAAGGTAAAAAAAACATTCGACTTCTTGCCCTTGTTATTGCAACTCTTCTTCTTATAGGAGGTGGTGCGGGTATTGCTGGGGCTTATCGATGGTCGCAACAGCAATACTATGTGCATACAAACGAAGGAAAAGTGGCAATTTATAAAGGAGTTGATGTTAGTTTAGGTTTTTTTGAGCTTTCTCATGTCTATGAAGTATCGGATGTTATGGTCGATGATTTAGACGAAAGCGTGCAAAAACGTTTGAAAGAACCTGTAAAAAGAGATAATCTGGCAGATGCACGCACTTATGTTTTTCATCTTGAGGAACAAGTGAAAGAAAAAAACTCCTCTTCGATCCAAGGGGAGATTCAATGAGTGTTGTCAGTCAAGTAAAGCCACGGAAAGGGCGCATACCAGAATTCATATTTCTTGTGATTGCCCTAGGTATTGGTTTACTTGCCTATATTTTGGCGTATGCTGGCCACAATAATAATGAACTTCCGCCTTCTCTCATCGCAATGGCTATTGGTTTAGCCTTACTTGTTTTTGCTTCTCATGTTATTATCCGTCATTTTGCTCCATATGCAGATCCCGTATTTTTTCCTATAGCTTTACTTCTCAATAGCTTGGGTATCGTACTTATTTACCGTATTTCTCTTGATAAAACAAATGTGAGTGTGGAAAAACAGTTCTTTTTTTCTGCAGTCGGTATTATTTTTATGACTCTCATCGTTGTGTTTATTCGTGATCACCGCATGCTCCGCCGCTTTTCATGGACGAGTCTTATCATTGGCTTTTTCTTGCTTATTATGCCCCTTATTCCTTTTGTGGGAGCCGAAATCAACGGTGCACGTATTTGGGTA
>JAGBKC010000055.1 GCA_017934115.1 Actinomycetaceae bacterium
AATTTCTTCAACTTCTACAACTGCTCGCTGCGTAATAGTTCCATGACCAGTGCGGTACATACTTTCAATACCGCGATTACCTAAAATAGTTGCACCTGTAGGAAAATCCGGGCCTTTGATGCGCACCATAAGCTCATTCAGAAGTTCATCGCCCGAAACATCAGGATGTTCAAGGTACCATTGCACACCTTCGGCAACTTCACGTAAATTATGCGGAGGAATGCGCGTCGCCATGCCAACAGCAATACCTTCAGATCCATTGACCAAAAGATTAGGGTAACGCGCCGTCAACACCTTTGGTTCCATCAAAGAACCATCGTAATTTGGTTCAAAATCAACTGTATCTTCTTTGATGTCTCGCACCATTTCCATGGCGAGAGCAGCCATTTTAGCCTCTGTGTATCGAGGTGCAGCAGCCCCCAAATCACCAGGAGTTCCAAAGTTTCCTTGACCAGCAACAAGAGGATAACGCATGGCCCAAGATTGTGCCAAGCGCACCATGGTATCGTAAATAGCTGCATCTCCATGAGGATGGTAGTGCCCCATCACATCGCCAACAATTTTTGCCGATTTAGAAAAAGAATTATCCGGACGATATCCACCATCGTACATCGCGTAAATAACGCGACGATGCACTGGCTTTAAGCCGTCACGCACATCGGGGAGCGCACGCCCAACAATAACAGACATGGCATAATCAAGATAGGACTTTTCCATCTCTCTTTGGAGGTCGACCTCCATGATATCGCCATGAATATCTTCTACCTCTTGATTAATTTCACTCACTCTACAACCACCTAAATATCAAGGAAACGAACATCGTGTGCATTACGTTGAATAAAAGATCGGCGTGAATCAACGTCTTCTCCCATCAAAACAGAGAAAGTTTCATCTGTAGCGGCAGCCTCGCCGATAGATACCTGTTTAAGCGTACGGTATTGCGGATTCATCGTGGTATCCCACAATTCTTCAACATTCATTTCACCTAAACCTTTGTAACGCTGAACTCTCTGAGATTCATCTTTAGGTAACTTGCGTCCTTGTGCCAATCCTTCGGCAAGCTTTTCATCACGCTCTTTATCAGAGAACACATAATCATGCATGCCGGTCGTCCACTTAATTCGATAAAGCGGAGGCATTGCCAGGTATACATGCCCATGCTCGATCAATGGACGCATATATCGATAAACCAATGTGAGCAGGAGAGTGGCGATATGTGAGCCGTCCACATCTGCGTCAGCCATGAAAATAATCTTGTGATAGCGCAATTTTTCAATATCGAATTCATCACCGATACCTGTTCCAAATGCTGTAATAAGGCCTTGAATAGTATCAGAAGAAAGAGCGCGATCGAGTCGTGCCTTTTCCACATTCAAGATTTTTCCTCTAATAGGCATAATTGCTTGATGCTTAGGATCGCGCCCATTAACAGCTGAACCACCTGCAGAATCACCCTCCACAATGAAAATTTCAGATTCTTCAGGATTACGCGTTGTGCAATCTTTAAGCTTTCCTGGCATCGATGCAGATTCTAATACCGATTTTCTTCTTGTTGCCTCACGCGCTTTACGTGCAGCAACACGAGCAGCATATGCTTGTAATGCTTTCCGAATAATATCTTTTGCTTCATTTGGATGAACATCAAGCCATTCAGAAATAGCTTCATATGTTTGTTTATGAACAAAGGTACGAGCCTCGGTATTTCCTAATTTTGTCTTTGTTTGCCCCTCAAATTGAGGATTTCCCAATTTCACTGAAATAATTGCCGTTAAACCTTCACGAATATCATCACCAGAAAGATTTGCATCTTTTTCTTTCAAAAGATTCTTTTCGCGCGCATATTTATTCATAACAGAAGTCAAAGCTGTACGGAAACCTTCTTCATGTGTTCCGCCTTCTGTTGTATTGATCGTATTAGCAAAGGTATACAACGATTCAGAATAAGCACTTGTCCATTGCATAGCGATTTCGCATTGAATTTGCTTATCTGTATCTTCTGCTTCAAAGTAAATAATATCTGGATTGACAACCTCAGCTTTTTTTGTTGTATTCAAATATTTAACGTAATCAAAAAGACCACCTGAATACATGTAAGAAACTTCTCTGTTATCTGATGTTTCTTCACTTTCACCAGTAACTTCATCACCTTCGCCCGTAGCACCATCACGTTCATCTGCAAGCGTGATACGCAAATTCTTGTTCAAGAAGGTCATCTGATGAAAACGCTTACGCAAGGTTTCAAAATCATAATGAGTTGTTTCAAAAATATCGCCGTTAGCCCAAAATGTTTGCGTTGTTCCTGTTTCGTCTGTTTCTTCACCTCGTTCTAACGGGCCATCTGGATAACCATTAGTAAAAGAAATTCTCCACACATATCCATCTCGTTTAATTTCAGTTTGCATTTTTGTAGATAATGCATTCACAACAGAAACACCTACACCATGCAAACCACCGGAAACCGCATAGCCTCCGCTACCAAATTTTCCACCTGCGTGAAGTATAGTCATAACAACTTCAACAGCTGGTTTATGTTCAGTTGGATGTTCATCAACTGGAATTCCTCGCCCGTCATCACTGACACGAACTCCACCATCATTCAAAAGAGTAACGTGAATATGTCGACAATATCCGGCAAGAGCTTCATCAACGGCATTATCAACAACTTCGTAGACAAGATGATGTAAACCACGCTCACCCGTTGAACCGATATACATACCAGGACGTTTACGAACAGCTTCGAGACCTTCTAAAACTGTAATATTTGACGCATCATATGTGCCAGAAACTTCACCTACATGTTCATTTGTCGGCACTGTTTGAGTTCCTTCGTCTTTTTCACTCACGTTTTCTTTTCCTTTTATATACTTTGAGATTCTACAGTCATGTTACATATGCCCCTTTAACTGTAGGTACCTACACTAATATATGTAAAATTCATTCTATACCGTTTTAACGCCTTTTAAGACGAAGAGCAACACACACAAAACGTAACATAAATTACAAAAATGGCTAATCGTAAGTATCCCTTACGCCCCGGCCTGGAACGGAAAAAAGACCATGTGACCAACTAGGAACATTAGGCCCCTTAATCGTAAACTCTTTCACCGAATTAAGACCTGTTATTTCTTCGACTCTCGAAAGAATTTCGTGTTTCATCATGTCAAATTGTTTTGCCCAAGCTGACGAAGATGCACGCACCACCAATACACCATCGTGAAATTTTTCTATTGATCCGTGTTGTGCATTACGCGGGCCAACAATATCACTCCAGCTTGCAACGACGCGACCTTCTAAAAATTCTTCACCCCAATGAAGATCTTTGATCATCCGTTCACATAATTCACTAAACATATGCGGATCTTTATACGAAGGTTTAGCACCACTACCTACGTCTCCCACACCTTCTTGCGGCTTGAACACATCATTACCCAAACGCTGTTTTTCTTCTAAATTGTATTTCTCAAGATTTTTTTTGAAAGATTTCCACCTTGTACGCCTATCACCACGCGCTAGTGCGCTCTCACATTCGCGACGAAAAGCAAGAAGGGGAAGAAGATCTTCACTGAAATCGAGTTCTACATTCATAATGATCTCACTTATCATCTGGTGAAATAAGAGATACGTTACCTAAAGTGACAGAGAATTTTTTCCCATCCAAAGAATCAGGAAGATCATCACCCACAGCTGCAGTAATAAAAACCTGCTCGTTTCGTGCAATAATGTCAGTTAAACAAGCACGGCGATAAGCATCAAGTTCGGCAAAAACATCATCCAAAATCAAAATAGGGTCACTCCCATTTTCTTCGCGCAAAATCTCTAGTGATGCAAGACGCAATGCAAGAGCAAACGACCACGATTCACCATGCGAAGCATACCCATAAACAGGCATTGTTCCTAATGAAAACACCAGATCATCTCGATGAGGACCACGTAAATTTACTCCGCGCTCTACCTCTTTGGGACGAATCTCTTTAAGCATCTGACGAATGTTTGTTTCTAATACAGCCACATCAAAAAGTTCATTTTCATGTTCATCGATAGCAGCACGCAGTTCATCAGAGGCTTCAATTTTTTCAATTGACGGCAGCTTAAAAGCCCCCGTATCAGTGCTCACAGAATAATCAATACGTGCTTTTTTATCTTCACCAGCAAGAATCATGTAATAATGTTCCAGCCATGGCCGCATTTTATGAATTAATTTACTTCTTTCAGAAATAATTTTTGCCGCTTGTTGTGCTAATTGAGCATCCCAAATATTGAGAGAATTTTCATCATAGGGAACACCGGCATATTGAACAGTAGATGCATTTTTCAAAGCCGCAGCTCTTTGATGAAGGATTTTATTATATTCTTGAAAAACACGAGCCATTGAAGGACGCAATTGAATAAGTAAAGTATCTAAAAATTTACGTCGTTTTTTTCTTTCTCCTCGTATCAAATCAATATCTTCGGGTGAAAAAATAACGGTAGGAACTTCACCAATAATATTCATTGGTGATAACACCGTTGAATTATGACGCGCCCTATTGGCTTGTCCAGAAAAAATTTCCAAATCAAGCGTAAAGGTTCTTTCTTTATCTACACATCGAACGCGAATAACACCGGCATTTCCACCTTGACGTATCAGCGCAGATCCTTTTGAAAATCTATGTGACGACAAAGTAGAGATATACACAAGTGCTTCCACAATGTTAGTTTTTCCTTGGCCATTTGCGCCAATAAAAACATTCACACCCGGGTCGCACTCAATTACCTGATGGTGATAAGAACGAAAATCATCAAGTGCAATATGAGATATATACATGCACGTGAAACCTTAGTTATAAATTCTTACTGGCATCTGAAGGAGGCGGAATACCTCATTTGTATCTCCATCTTCGCCATTCTGAGCAACAATAACTGCAGGCTTTGACGGAATTGTGTAATAAATACGAGCCCAATCACTATTAATAGATTTCAATGCATCGCGTAGATATTGAGGGCTGAAGGCCAAAGTAATATCTTCACCGTGAATATTGGCATTCAAAATTTCATTTGTGGAGGTATTTGATGCAGTATTACCCGCCCCCAATTCAACTTGGTTATTACTAAAATCTAATTTCAAAGAATCATTCTTTTCTGTTACTAAACTTGCACGCGCAATAGCAGAAAGCATATCTTTTGTATTAAAAGAAACAAAATCTTTATTTTCTTGAGGGAACAGTGAACGCACTTCGGGATATTCACCATCAAAAAGGCGAATAGTGTTATACCGCCCACCTACGTGAAAGCCAATCATATTACTATCTTGGTCAGTAAAAATTTCTACTTTTCCAACGCTAGTAAATGATTTAGTAACATCAAGAAGACGTGACCCGCGTACAAGAATACGTGCTTTTATATTGGAATCTTTTGGTTCCCATTCTAATTCACGCACCGCAAGACGATAACGGTCTGTTGCTAATAAACTGATGTTTGATCCATCAATTTCAATACAGATAGAAACCAGAAGAGGAAGTGTGTCATCATTCGAAGCTGCAGGTGCGACTTGTGCTACAGCTTCTTGCCATAAAGCACCATCTACTGTACCAGCTAAAGAAGGCATTTCTGGTTTTTTAGGATAATCCTCTTCTGGTAAAATTCCCATTGATAATTTACTTGTTCCACAGGATATTTCTAAAAGGCCACTTGTGGAGTCAAGGATAATTTCTTTATGAGGAAGTGCTTTTGCATATTGAGCTAATAATTTCCCATTAACAACACAGGTTCCTTCTTCTTCTGTGACAACAGATATTTCAACTTCTGCACCGATTTCAGGATCATGAGAACTAAGTTTAAGAGTGCCATCTGATGATGCTTGGAGAAGAATACCTCCAAGAATAGGTTTTGCAGGGTTACTAGCAATATTACGTGCTGCCCATTGGACTGCTTCCGTAAAAACTTCGTAGTCACTTCGAATTCTCATATATGCTCCCTGCTTTGTTTTATGCATCGTTATTCTATAGAAAGTTTATATTGTTTAGCTACTAATTACAAAAAATCAATAGGCGCCGTTTTCTTTTTTATAAGAGTTTCTTTTGTGGTGGTAGTAGTAGGGCATGTGAAAACTGTGAATTTTTTGTGATTTCCGAGGTAAACGATGATTTTTTTCTGTGTAATTTTTGTTGATAAGGAAGAGGATATATGGCGTTTTATAAACATGGGTCTTTTTTTCCTGATTTCTATTCACATATAAATAGAAGTTATCCTCTAAAAAACCTACAATTTTTACAGTTTTTACACAGAAATATGTTAATAATTGTATTTTTGGTGTATGAACTGGTGTTTTACTTATTTGCTTCATTTGCTGCTTGCTTGATTCTACTTGTTAGTTCAGAAACTTGATTGAATAGGGTTTGTTTTTCACTCAGTTCGTTATTTATTTTTTTATACGCATGGATGACAGTGGAATGATCACGCCCCCCAAAGAGTTCCCCAATTTTTGGCAAGGAAAGTTCGGTAAGTTCACGGCATAAGTACATGGCAATTTGTCTGCCTGTAGCAATTGAACGACTTCTATTGGATGATGTTAAATCGTCAAGGGTGATACCGAAATATTCTGCTGTTTTGCCCATAATAAGGCTTCCTGTTATTTCTGCTCCGTTAGCAGCGGAAAGAAGATCTCGTAAAACAACTTTTGCAAGCGTTAAATCGGTCGCTTGCTTATTGAGATCTGCATATGCAGTTACGCGACGTAAAGCTCCTTCCATTTCGCGAATATTTGTTGTCATATTGGCAGCGATATATTCGGTGACTTCACGGGGAACAGTCAGCCCATCAGCATGGGCCTTTTTTTCCAGAATAGCAATACGTGTTTCAAGGCTTGGATGATTGATTTCGGCAGTGACGCCAGAGTTGAAACGTGAAATCATGCGCTCTTCAAAACCGTTAAGAAAATTTGGTGCAACATCAGAGGTAATAACAATTTGTTTATTTGCATTAATGAGGGCGTTGAAAGTATGGAAGAATTCTTCCACAGTTGTGGTGTGGCCACCAATGAATTGAATATCGTCAATAAGAAGAATGTCTACTTTTCGAAATTGATCTTTGAATTCTGCTTGGCGACCATCGCGAACGGCATTAATGAAATAATTAGTGAATTCTTCGGCAGAAATATAGCGCACTTTGATATGAGGAAAGATGCGTAGCGCATAATTTCCAATGGCATGCATGAGGTGTGTTTTGCCCATTCCAGAATCGGAATACAAAAATACTGGGTTGTATGCGGTTCCTGGAGCTTCCGAGACTGCTCGCGAACATGCATGCGCAAAGCGGTTTGAGTCTCCGATAACGAAGTTGTCAAAGGTATATCGTGGATTGAGTCCTTCATTTGTGTAAATAGCTTGATTTGTTTTTGAGGGGAATGGTGAGGTAGTGTTTGATGATTGTGTATGTGACAAAGCTTGGCTTGTCATTGATTGCTCAGCTTGTAGAGCTGCAAAAAGAGCTGCATCGTCAGAAAAGTTATTTGTATGTGCCGTTTCATATTCTTGCGAATATGTCTCTTGTTCTTCTTCATAAAAAGCTGAATGAACAGAGGACTGTGTATCAAGTGCAGAATCATGTGAGTATGTCAGTGAGGTTAATTTATTGCTATCGTAAGGCTCTTGAGAAGAAGGTGGAGTGTTATTGCTGTAATTTTCGAATGTATCAAGTGGTGATGGCACATGTTCTGTGTCTTCTCGATGTAAGGGAGTTGTAGGGGAATTGTTTTCTTTCGAATTTTCAGGAATGACAGGAGCAGCTTCACCTCCATTATCGACAGAGAACACTAGTCGTACTTCGTTACCACAAATATTTGTTAAATTGTGTTGAAGAATATCGAGTACGTGGTCTTCAAGCCAGTTTTTTACGAACTCCGAATTAACAGCAACAACAAAAAGGCCGTCAACGCTGACAATTGGGCGTGCAAGCTGAATGAAGGCGAGGTGTGAATCTGATATTTGCCCTGCTACGCGGGATAATTCGATAGCTGCATTCCAGAGTTCGCGCGTTTGTTGTCCTTCACTCATGATGCTCCCTTGAAGTAAGCTTAGTTAATGTTCTGTAAGGATATATCAGTTTTTACTTTTTATCCACATAAATAAAAAAAGTTATCCACATTTTTATTCACATTGTGGAAAATGCATTAACGTAATTACATATATGTATTTATGTGTTTACCTTTTTCTTTGGTAAATTTTGATTTCTTTTCACAGTTGTGTGTATCTATGTTGGTAAGTTGTATGTGGTGTGAATCCTGTGTGAATACGAGATGTAATAATGGTCACCTAATCTATTTTTACTTGATGTGTCAATGAATTTGGGAGTAGTGTTAACAGGTCATAGTGTAAGAGCGATATGAATCGCATGAAGTATCGGAGAGAAAAGTGAAGCGTACTTTCCAACCGAACAATCGCCGTCGCGCTAAGGTGCACGGCTTTCGTAAGCGTATGTCTACACGTGCAGGTCGAGCAGTTATTGCAAGCCGTCGCCGCAAGGGGCGCGCACGTCTCGCAGCATAATTGTGCTTTCACGTGAAAACCGAATAGGTAGTAATAAAGAGTACTTTCGCTTAGCGTTTGATGGTGTTCGTAAAGGAACATCTCGTTTGCGTGTCTATATAGGACATATGAATTCTTCGACCGATCTTCCTGTGAAGGTCGGTTTTGTTGTATCTAAAAAAGTTGGAAATTCTCCTGTGCGGCATAGGGTGAGTCGCCAACTTCGTCATATATGTCGATCGCTTATTGATGACTCGCTATTCTTCTCTAATGAAGTGGTGGTAATTGTTGCATATTCGCAGGCTGCGCATCAAAAGAGCCATGTTTTAGAAAAAGACATTCGCAATGCTTTAGAAAAAATACGAACACATCAAGAAAAGAAAGCACATTCTTTAATGTGTCAACCAAGCGAAGAAGAGAAACGATGAAAAGAATTGCACTTTCTCTTTTAAGTTTTTACCAAAAAAAAATTTCTGTACATTTTCCGCGCCGATGCCGTTATGAACCAACGTGCTCGAATTACGCTATCCAAGCAATTAAGGTACATGGTGTTTTTAAAGGACTACTACTTGCGGCATGGCGGCTGTTAAAGTGCAATCCTTTAAGCGCTGGAGGAGTAAATCATGTGCCTGAAAAAGGAAAATGGAAAAGTAAAACCTTGAATCATAAGGAGCTTCTTGCATTCTATAAAGAACAAGATATGTCTTCTTCTGATGTGTAGAATATGCATCAGTTGTATAGAAAGGTAAATAATGGGTTTTCTCGATACGATTCTCTATCCCTTCATGTGGTTGATTTCGTGGGTAATGTTCGGCATCCACAAACTTTTTACTTTACTGGGAATGAGTGAAGGTGCAGGTTTGGCATGGGTGTTGGCGATTATCGGTTTAACTGTTGTTGTTCGTATCATTATTTTGCCTTTGTATAACAAGCAAATCAAGGCTTCACGTGAGATGCAAATACTTCAGCCTGAGTTGCAGAAAATCCAAAAGAAGTATAAGGGCAAGCGGGATCAAGCTTCACAACAGCGCATGCAAGAGGAAACCATGGCACTGTATCGAGAACATGGTTCAAATCCGTTCGCATCGTGTTTGCCAATGCTGATTCAGATGCCTGTTCTTTTTGCTCTTTTTCGCGTCCTTTATGCATTTCCTGATATTGATGCAGGTACGCGCGATTCTTTAGGGCCCATTAATAAAGCAATTGCGCATGACTTTTTGAATTCTCATTTTTTTGGTGCGCCTCTTGCGGCAAGCTTCTTTGAACCGCATGGTGCTCCTGTATGGACGGTTCGTTTTGTAACTCTTGGTCTTATTATTTTTATGAGTCTTTCTTTGTTCTATACAACAAAACAGTTGACGATGAAGAATATGCCTGAAAAATCAATGGATCCTAATAATCAGGCATTTAAGATGCAAAAATACATGATGTATGGCATGCCATTGATTTATCTCATTACTGGCTTCCAGTTCCAAGTGGGCGTGATGGTATACTGGGCAGCTGGTAATGTATGGAATATTGGCCAGCAAACGTGGTTTATCCGCAATAATCCTACCCCTGGTTCTTTAGCTTACAAGAAACGCCAAGAACGCCTTCGCGCAAAGCGTTTGCGTAAGGGGATTAGTGAAGAAGAAGTTGATCGCTTAGAAAAAGAAGAGCACGAACGTGTAACAACTCCCGCTAAATTAGGCAAGACAACGAAAAAGGGAGGCGAAACATCTGCTACATCTGAAAATTCTGATGCTCCTGCACGGGGTAAAGATGGTTTAACAGATGAAGAGCGGGCTGCTTTAGCGAAAAAACGGTATGAGCGTCGTCAGGCTGAACGAGCACGTTCAAAAAAGAAACAACAGTCGAAGAAAAAAGGTAAGAACTAAGGTTTTTCTCTCTTGATGGTGTACTATATGGTAGTAACTATGTAGGGGTATTTCTCTTTGTGTCAGTGAAAGGGTTAGTGATGTCTGAAGCGTCTTTTGATGAAGATGTTGTAAAGAAGCTTAATAAAGAAGGCGATTTAGCTGCTGATTATTTAGAAGAACTTCTTGATATTGCAGATTTGGATGGCGATATCGAGATTTCTATGGAATCAGATCGTGCATCGTTAGGTATTGTTACTGAAAATGGATTAGATAGGCGTTTACAAAAATTGATTGGCAAAAACGGTGAAGTTCTTGAATCTTTGCAAGAACTCACTCGCTTAGCTGTTCAATCAAAGACTGGTGAACGCTCTAGATTAATGCTTGATATTGCTGGTTATCGTGCGGAATTGCGTGAGAGTATCACTGAACGTACATATGATGCTATTAACTTTTTGCGCGAAAATAAGAAACCGGTTGTTCTTAAACCCATGAATCCTTTTGAACGTAAAGTTGTCCATGATGTTGCCGCTCGTGAAGGTGTATATTCCCACTCTGAAGGTGCAGACGACGATCGCCATGTTGTTTTGCATTTAGAGGAATCTTATTCCACTCAAAATGCTGACAGCGAGTAAGTAATCGTGATAGAACAAGATGCTTCGTTGCCTGAGGTAGAGGAGCCTCCTGTTGACGGTGCACCTATTTTTGGCGACGATTCGTGGTCAAAACTTCTTACTTTTGCTGATATGTTGAGACGTGATGGTGAGAAATTAGGTTTATTGGGGCCACGCGAGTATTCGCGGTTGTGGACGCGTCACATTATCAATTCGACAGTTGTTTCTGATTTTATTTCTGACGATGCTTGTGTTGCTGATGTTGGTTCTGGAGCTGGTTTTCCGGGTATTGTTCTTGCATGCATAAGAGATGATATTCAATTGACTCTTATTGACAAAATGAGACGCAGAACACAATGGCTCGAACGCGTTGTAAATTCTTTGCAGTTGTCCAATGTCAATGTTTTTACTGGCAGGTCACTGGATTTTTCGCCTTTATTTTCTTTTGATGTTGTGACTGCAAGAGCTGTTGCTTCGGTTAAATCTTTATTGCCGCTTACTGTTCCTCTTGTAAAGCAGGGTGGGCATATACTGGCTATGAAGGGGCAACGTGTATCAGAAGAAATAGATGAAGCCTTACCGTTATTGCGAAAAAAAGCCAAGGCTGTAGATATACATACCTGTCGTCCTGTTGGATCTACCGATGATACCTACATTCTTGACGTGCGTGTCGCATAGTTCTTGCTCAATGTTTCACGTGAAACATTTATGTGAGAAAATAATGTGCAATATTTTACAAATGTTTCACGTGAAACATCTTTCCTTTTTGATGTTTTTGCATATAAACTTTGAATAAAGCTGTGAAAGGGGTTGTAGTGGGTGAAACTGTTTTTTCAGAGGGTTCTTTAGGTGAAGAGCTCGCATTGAATATGAAAAAGCTCCAGGAAATTGAAGATCAAGAATTTAAGCGACCTAGTTCAACGAGAATTATTGCTGTTGCAAACCAAAAAGGTGGTGTTGGTAAAACAACAACAACTGTAACCATCGCTGCTGCAATGGCGATGAAAGGGATGCGCACTCTTGTTATCGATGCCGACCCTCAAGGAAATGCATCAACCGCTTTGGGGACGCAGCGTGTCACTGAAGGGAATTCTCTTTATGAGGTTTTCACGAAAAAAGTTCCGCTTATTCACGCGATACGGCCAGTAGATAGTATCCCAAAGCTCTATCTTGTTCCCTCGACAATTAATTTAGCTACTGTTGATTTAGAACTGGCCGAAGTAAAAGACAATCGTTTACGTCTTCGAAATGCTATTAATGAATGCATGCTTCGTTTAGAAGAAGCTGATACCCGATTCGACTATATATTTATTGATTGTCCACCTAGTATGTCTTTGTTGCCAATCAATGCACTTGCAGCGGCAACAGAAGTAATGATACCTGTTCAATGTGAATACTATGCCCTTGAAGGTCTTACTCAATTAATGGCAACTATTGAAAGTGTAAAAGGCGCTCTTAATCCTAGCTTGGAAATTTCAACTATTTTATTGACTATGTACCATAAAGGCACGAATCTTTCACAGGAGGTCCTTGAGAATGTGAAGGATTTCTTCCCGTCTCAAACTCTTGATACTGTTATTCCGCGCTCAGTACGTATCGCCGAAGCACCATCTTATGGTGAAACTGTACTAACATATGACAAGAGATCATCAGGCGCAGTTGCTTATATGGCTGCAGCAGGAGAAATTGCAAGCCGAGCACATTAGTAGGGGAGAAGATGGCACGTAAGCGTGGATTAGGAAATGGTTTAGCTGCGCTCATACCAAAGGGGCAAGAAGAACGCAAAGAGAAGTCTATGGAGGTTTTCTTTGCGACAGAAGTAGAAGTTTCACGTGAAACATTGAAGGCTGTTGAAAATATTAAACATTCCGATGATAGAGGTTCTGATACAAAGAAGAACATTCAAGAAGTGGAGTTAAAGGAAGTGGAGAATAAAAAGAACACTAAAAGTAAGCGAGTTAGCCTTGGTGAAAGGATGACCGGTGCTGAAGTGGCACAGCCATCAGCTCGCGATAATCAGACGGATAAAGAATTACTTCCTGTACCAGGGGCAACATATGCAGAAATCCCTGTAAGTTATATTGTTCCTAACACAAAGCAGCCACGTACTGTATTTGATGAAGAAGAGCTTGAAGAATTAACACAATCTATTCTTGAGGTTGGGGTTCTTCAGCCTGTTATCGTGCGCCCATTGACAGCACCACTCGAAGGAAATGATGAAGCTCGCTATGAGCTCATTATGGGTGAAAGGCGTTGGCGAGCAAGTAAACGCGCAGGAAAAGAAACGGTTCCGGCAATTGTTCGCCGCACTGCTGACGAAGATTTACTTCGTGATGCATTGCTGGAAAACCTTCATCGCGCACAATTGAATCCGCTCGAAGAAGCTGCTGCATATCAACAACTTTTGGATGATTTTGATTGTACACAAGAAGAACTATCAAAACGTATTGCACGTTCGCGTCCTCAGATTACAAATACTCTCCGTTTGTTAAAGTTACCAAGCCTGGTTCAGCGACGCGTTGCTGCTGGAGTTATTACGGCTGGGCATGCAAGAGCATTGCTTGGGTTGAGTGATTCAGCTGCTATGGAACGCTTGGCTCAACGTATTGTGGCAGAAAATCTTTCTGTCCGTCAAGTAGAGGAATTGGTTGCCCTCGGAGATTCTGGTGAAGAAGAGAAAAATGATGACAAGACAAAGCGTACAATCGTTTCTATTCCGCAATTAGAAAATTTAGGTACGCGTTTAGGTGATCATTTTGATACGAAGGTAAAAGTAACAATGGGTAAGCGAAAGGGAACAATTAAGATTGATTTCGCTGGCCAAAAAGATTTGAATCGTATTCTTGCTTTACTTTCACCTGATGAAGAGGAAATTGATTTTTAATAGAACTTAAAATATAAGAAAAGAGACCCTAGTTTTATACTAGGGTCTCTTTTCTGTAGAAAACATAAACTAATATTTATTTTCAAGTTCTTGCTTAATTGCTATTGAGAGCCTGCGAACTCCTTCAGTTATTTCTTCAGGTGATGGATAACAGAAGGACAGTCGAATATGATCGGCGCCAGTTTCCCCATCTGCATAGAAAGCATTACCAGCAACATAAGCGACACCACAATCAACAGCACGAGGAAGCATGTCGCGAGCATCAATACCGTCAGGGAGTTTTACCCACGTGTAGAAGCCGCCAGTGGGGCGAGTCCATTCGAGATCAGGTAAATATTTTTCGAGGGCTTTTTGCATAGCTTCACCGCGCTCATGATAAACTTCGCGATACTCTTTGACTTGCTGATACCAATCGTATTGTTCTAGATATGTTGTAATAGCAAATTGACTAAAAGCGGGAGGGCAGAGAGTAGCTGATTCATTTGCAAGAACAAGACGTTCAATAATGGCTTGAGGGCCGAGTGTCCATCCGATACGGAATCCTGGAGCGAAAGTTTTCGAAAATGTACCGAGATAGAGAATTCCTTCGGGGTTGAGGTTATAAAGTGATGGTACTGGATCGCCGGAAAATCCGAGCAGGCCATAAGGGTTATCTTCTACCAGAAGTATATTATATTTCTTGCAAATTTCCACAATGAGAGGGCGACGTTCGGCAGATAAGCACATACCACCCGGATTATGGAAATTAGGAATAGTATAAAGGAATTTGATGTTCTTACCTTCTTTTTGAAGGCGAATGATAGTTTCTTCTAAAACAGAAGGAATCAACCCGTCATTATCCATCTGAACATGCTGAATGTCAGCTTGATAAGCATCAAAAACTCCAAGTGCTCCCACATAGGAAGGTGCCTCTACTAAGACAGTATCGCCAGGATTCAAAAATACTTGAGAAATAAGATCGAGGGATTGCTGAGATCCAATAGTGACAATAATGTTATCTGGGTTTGCGGTGATTCCATCAGGGCGCATGACCTCACATATTGCAGAGCGTAAGAATTCTTCGCCTTGGCCGCTGCCATATTGTAAAGCCTTTTTTCCTCTTTCTCTAATGAGTTTTGATGTAGCATCAGCTAAGAAGTCGAGAGGAAGGCCATCTATATTCGGCATTCCGCCAGCAAGAGAAACAACTTCAGGTCGATTAGCAACAGCGAAAAGTGAACGAACTTCAGATTGACGCATTCCTAAAGCACGATCAGCATAATTTGAAAACCAAGGATCAGCAGCGGCGGCGGCAGCTGCAGATGTTATGTGCTTATTGTCGCTCTTTCCGTTACTGTTCATAGTTTTCCTTTCGATGGATGAAATGTTTCACGTGAAACATTCGGTATAGAATATACCAACTTCTTAGTTTGCCATTAAAAAGGCGCGTATGTAGTGTACTTACGCGCGTAATTAGTCATATATAGTGAGTGATACTATGGAATAAATAATCCTTGTTTATTAAGTGATTGTAAAAAATCCTCTTGCTCAAGGCCTCCCTTGCCAAATTTTTCTTCGATTTGCTTTGTGAAAGTTGGTACTGGACTTGCCGTGTCACGAAGATCGTAGTACGAATTAACTTCTTCGTCATATTCACGAAGAGCCTCATGATAATTCTCAGGCTCTGTGTAAGTATCAGTAGAAACAATAATGTCGCGAGGTAGTCGTGGTTTTCGTTTAGGTTCTTGATCTGGCCATCCGATGAGTAAACCAAGCAAAGCAAAAGTGTGTTGAGGAAGTTTTAAGGCTTGGTTTACTTTGTCTCGTTGACGACCAATTGAACCTAAATAAACTGTTCCTAACCCTAAGCTTTCGGCAGCAGCGACGATATTTTGCGCAGCAAGAAGAGTGTCGTAAAAAGCAAATGATGCTTCTGCAGGTGTGCCAGCTGATGGAGAATCTAAACCTGCTTCATTGCGAATACATACGTTACGGTGAATGTCGAGAACAAAAATTAGAAGTTCTCCTTTAGTTCCACCAACATAAGGTTGGCCTGAAGATTGATGAATAACTTCGCGAATAGCTGGATCTTTTACACGAATAATGGACATCTGTTGATAAAAAACAGTTGTTGGTGCCTGGCGAGCAACATCAAAGAGAGTATTCATGATGTCGTCACTAACAGGTTCTTCAGTGAAAGAACGGATAGATCGATGGTTGAGAAGAGTTTCGATCGTAGAATTTGTAATACGCATAAGTATAGTTTAATACAAAAAAGATGGGAGGATACATGAGCATCCTCCCTATGATTGTGTAGTTAGGGTATTAAAGTTCTCCTAGATAGTTCTGCGCATCTAATGCAGCACGACATCCTGCTGCGGCAGCTGTGATTGCTTGACGATACGTGCGATCAACTACATCTCCGCAAGAGAAAACGCCAGGAATATTTGTTCGAGATGAAGGCTCATCAACAACAATATATCCGGCATCATCGAGGGTGATACTATCTTTGACAATAGAAGTACGCGGGTCATGCCCAATAGCTACGAACAGGCCGGAAACAGGAAGTTCACGCGTTTCTCCTGTTTGTGTGTCTTTTAGAACTGCTTTTTCGAGAGTTTCACCGCCATGTAATTCTTCAACGGTACTGTTCCAATGGATTTTGATATTTTCAACCTCTTGAACGCGATCGCTCATGACTTTAGATGCGCGGAAAGAGTCGCGACGATGAATGATATGGACAGTGGAGCCAAAGCGAGCTAAGAAGATTGCTTCTGTGAGAGCGCTATCTCCGCCGCCAACAATAGCGATTTCTTTATCTTTGAAGAAAAATCCGTCACAAGTTGCGCAATAAGAAACTCCCTTGCCGGAAAATTCTTCTTCACCGGGTACACCGAGTTTTCGGTGAGCAGAACCAAGAGCAAGAATAATAGCGCGCGCTTGATATGTGCCATAGGAGGTGGTAACTGTTTTAATATCACCTGATAAATCGAGTCCTGTTGCCTCTTCATATTCAACACGAGCACCGAATTTTTCGGCTTGTGCTTGCATTTTTTCCATGAGCTCAGGGCCCATAATGCCTTCAGGGAAGCCTGGGAAATTTTCTACTTCGGTTGTATTCATAAGAGCGCCACCCGCTTCAAGTTCTCCAGCAATGACAAGAGGGTTGAAACCAGCACATGCTGTGTAAATGGCAGATGTCCAGCCAGCAGGGCCAGATCCGACAATGATAATGTTATTGATATCGCTCATGATGCTCCTTTGCTTTTTGGAATAATTCAAGAATATATTGTTTTTTGGAATTAGTCAAGAAAAGATTATGATTTATCATTTTCCTCTGATGCGGAATTGTCTTTATTACGTATAGATTCAGGTACTTGTTTATTGAAATACACTTCCGCAATAGTCAACACATTTTTTCCTTTGCCATCTTTAGGAAGTTCAGGGAACCATAAAATAACGGTATCGGTAGTAATAGCAGAATCAGCTATAAGGTAAGTTGCTGTGGACATCTCGCTTTCAGCAATAAGAGCGCCACCACTTGGATCATTTTCGTTAGTATTACGCCATTGGACTTTACCGCCATTACCATTGACCTGTATAAAGACATTGTCGAGAGCAGTTGGCTGTGCAAGTTTTAAGACAATGCCGATGCCGTCTTTGCCGTTAACATAGGTAGAAGTAATGTACCACCACGAGCTCCATACTGTACTTGTGCTGCCATCGGCAATGTAGCCAAGATTTTCTGGATTATCTTGGATATTGATGGTGTCTTGCCCCAAATTTCCTGCATAAGGATTTAAGAGGGTAACACTTACAACATCCGTGCGCTTACCATTTTCTGCCTTCATGTTTTCGGAGTTAGGTACGCGGTTGAGTGGAGGGGTAGCAGTAGATGTACTGTTTGCTTGTACATCGGGTGGAGTTAAAAGTAAGACGGTTGAGAAAAAACCGGCGATCACAACGCCAACAATTGAAATAAGTACAAACATTTTAGAAACGTTGTAATGTTTTTCCTCTTTATTTCTATTACGTTCGCGATCGGTAGATGAAGCAGGAGAAACAAAAGTGTTTGCAGCCGTACTTGTAGCATCTTCTTCAGCGTTCGAAGTAGAAAATTCTTCGGTATATGATGACACGGCAGTAGAAGGATCCATTTCAACAGTAGGAAAATGAGAAGGTTGTTGTTCATGAGGAACCGGCCATGCAATATTTGTTTTCACGGAGGCGACAGGGCCAGATTGCTTGCGGACTTTATCTGCCAAACTTTCGGCCTCAGTTTGCAGATTTTCATCCCCTGGAATAGGGGGAAGAGCAGAAACGTCAATAGATTCCCATGGGGCAAGTAAGCGAATGAGATCAGAAAGAGAATGAACGCCTGTGCCTTGGCTTTCTTTAGCAAAAAATTCACGAGTGGCATCTGGGTAATCGCTCTTATTAGCAAGTGAATTACATAATTGGCGACGAGATTGCTCATTTTGCGTGGAAGAATTTGAATCAAGCGAATACACAAAATCATTCTCTTCAAGAAGGTCGGCATAAAAAACAGTAAGACAACGCGCTTCCATGGAATCTAATACGTGAGGAACATGCACATCGCTTTGGAAACCGCGTAAGGCAGCTTCGATAGCGACGCCATCAATGTAAATATTGCCGTCATTATCTAAAAGAACATTGCGTGTGGAGGTTGATAAATGCACCAAACCTTTTTTGCGAATAGTAGAAAGAATACTTGCTACTTCGCCTGTAATTGCTTGTGCTTGTTTAGCAGAAAAATGTGTGGAATTAAGACGGTATGAAAGAGGGAGGCCAAGGGGGATTTCTGTAATGATCCATCCTGCTTGATCGTCATTGCCAACAGATAAAACTCGTACAATATGAGGGTCATTGCAAGCAGAAGCTCTCCGTGCAGAATCGAGTACTTCATGGAAGGTGGGAAGGCTGGTATCGA
>JAGBKC010000056.1 GCA_017934115.1 Actinomycetaceae bacterium
GAATGAAACAGAAGCACGTGAATACTGGAAGCCAGCAGCACGTTTTGGTTTCAAGTGGCTTCTTGTTGGTTCTGTTTTTGCTATTCTCACAGGTCACTTTATGGGGCAGCATGTCTATACCTTCCAGCCACAAAAGTTCTCGGCAATGATGGGAATTTGCGAAACTGGCGAAGCTCAAAAGTTTGAAATCGTTAAGACTTCCAGCACGTGCGGGGAAGGCTTATCAATTCCAGTGCCAATTCCAGGATTGGAATCCTTCATGGCAACAAATCATTTTACAGGTGAAGAATCTACACTTCTTTCCTTGGATGATACCAATGCAATGTTGCGTGAAGCTTATGGCGATGCGACATACTATGATGCAGACTCTCGCCCATCTGATGAATTACTCAATGTGTATAAGACCCAGTTGGCAAAGCCAAATATGATGGTTTCCTTCTGGTCTTTCCGTATCATGATGGGTGTTGGTTTCCTCTTGGCAGCTGTATCTCTTCTTGGTTTGTTCTTATTGCGTGGTGAACGCATCTACAATCCGAAGGGTAAGGCTAACTTCTGGCCATGGCTTATTACATTGCCATATATTGCTTCAACATTCGGCTGGATCTTAACAGAAATGGGACGTCAGCCATTTATCGTTAACCCAAGCTCTAATCCACTTATCAATAATGCTGGTAATTCAACATGGATTGTCAGTGCAGATGGACATGCGTCCATTAATCCTGATCTCATCACAGGTGGAAACAATGTTGTTATGTTGTTGACAGATAACGGTATTTCTGGTTCTGTTGCATGGCAGTCTGTTTTGATTTCCTTGATTCTCTTCACAGCTATCTACACTATCTTGGGTGTCGTCTGGCTCCTCTTGCTGCGTCGTTATGGCCGTGAAGGTATCAATCCTAATTACAAGACAATCGAATATGATGTCGAAGACGCTAATGCGCCGATGTCATTTGCTTACTAGATAAGGAGATTGTGAATAATGGCTGATTTAACATGGATTCAGATTCTCTGGTTCTCATTGCTTGCAGTGTTATGGATTGGATACCTTACACTCGACGGCTTTGATCTTGGCGTGGCAATGATTTTGCGCATTGCTACGCGTAACGGCAAAGAACGCCGCGCTGCTTTGAATGCAATCGGTCCGCATTGGGACGGAAATGAAGTGTGGGTTCTTACTGCTGGTGGTGCTACCTTCGCTGCATTCCCAGAATGGTACGCAACAATGTTCTCGGGTATGTATCTCGCATTGATTGTTGTTCTTCTTTGCTTGATCCTTCGCGTTGCTGCTATTGAATGGCGTAAGACAATCAACTCTGAAAAGTGGGTCAACACTTGGGATTCTTTCCACATTGGTGCCGCATGGGTCTTGTCCTTGCTTTGGGGTGTTGCTTTTGCAAACCTCGTTCAAGGTACAGCAATCAAGGTTGGTAAGTTTGTTGATGGTGAATTCCAAGCTGTTGATCCATCACAGTTAGAAGTATCTGCTAATTATGCTGATCACGCTAGCGCAACCGCATCGGCTCTGGTAGATAACTATCATTACATCGCTCCAGAAGAAAACTTCCTCATGCAGTTCCTTGGTCTCTTGTCTCCATTCACCGTTCTTGGTGGTTTGGTAACATTGAGCCTTTTCTTAGCTCATGGTGCATTGTTCCTCTCGTTGAAGACAGTCGGCGATTTGCGCACACGCGCTTTGGGGCTTGCAAAGAAGTTTGTTCTTGCTGATACCGTAATTACAGCTGTCTGGGCAATCTGGGCAACATTCGGCAAGAATGATTCTGGTGTTGTTTACAACAATTCAGGTATGTTAACGCTTATTCCTTTGGCAATTGCTGCTGTTCTTTTGATTGTGACAGTTGCCTTTACTTATAAGGAATCCGAGAAGGCTGCATTCTTCTCTCACTTCGGTGCGATCGCATTTGCTGTTGTCTTTATTTGGTTCTGTATTGCTGGTGATGCAATGAAGTCGTCTGTGGATACGATGTATTCCTTGACTCTTGCTCAAGCATCTGCAACAAGCCAAACGCATACAGTCATGCTTATTGCTACTGTTATCTTTGTTCCTCTTATTCTTGGCTACACGATTTGGGCTTACTGGCGTTTTGCAAAGCGTCTCAACGCTGAGGAAGTTCCAGATGAGTTGGCAGGAATCGATTATAAGAAGATTCGCCAATTTGAAGTTGCTGCTTAAGATGACGTTAAGAAAAATGGGAGTTGTTATAACAACTCCCATTTTTTATGCGCTTGAAGTGTAAAGCGAGCATGCAGATGTTGTTTGTTGTGATTGGCAAAATGTTGTTTTATTTAATAAAAATTCCGCCGCCAACATTGTCGCTTAGTGTTGAAAGCTGTGGTGCTGCATGTTTGCGATGAGCATTAGGTGTGGTGATTTCTGCGGTGTAATGTCGCTTGGGAGGGCGTTGCGATGGTTGTGGATGTTTGATAGCGATGGGTGTTACGGTAGATTTTTTAGGTAAAAATTGAATGTAAGCGCCGTAACCTGTTGACCATGAACGCACGTCTTCAATCTCGTTAGTAGTGTATTGCGCAATCTGTTCTTGTGTATTTTTTTTGCTTGAAAAGGGCAGAGTAACGGTATGTTCTTTTTCGTCATGCGAAAACGTGAGATTTGTATGCAACACACCTTGGGTATTCATACCTGTAACTATGGCACACAAAGATATTTTTTTCTCTCAGTTTGTTAAGTTCCCTGGTGTGATTATCGTCTATTGACCTGCGCAAAGATGTGTTCCTCTATCTTATACTTCTGTGTGCTTATAATGTCTATATCTACAATATAAGGAGAAGTATGAAATACGAAGAATTAGGTCATTCAGGAATTAATGTTTCACCAATTTCTTTAGGATGCATGGGCTTTGGGAGGCCTAATCCTAATTTTCTTACATGGACGATTCCAGGAGTAGACCACGCACAGAACATTATTCATCATGCTCTCGATCTTGGTATTAACTATTTTGATACAGCTAATGTGTATACGAATGGAGATTCAGAAGAATATCTGGGGCAGGCTTTGCGCAATCTTGGAGTCAAACGAGAAGACGTTGTTATTGAAACGAAAGTTTTTTTCAATGAAGATAAGCTTTCTTCTCAAGCTATAGAGCGCGAAATCGACGGCTCATTGCAGCGTTTGGGGATGGATTATGTTGATGTTTATATGATTCATCGTTTTGATTATGATCATCCTATCGAAGAAACGATGGAGGCCTTGAATGGCCTTGTGAAAGCTGGCAAGGTTCGTGCATTGGGTGCATCTGCCATGTTTGGTTATCAGGTTTATAATATGCAGCGTGTTGCTTTAGAAAACGGCTGGGAACCTTTTAGTGTGATGCAAAATCATTACAGTCTTATATATCGTGAAGATGAACGTGATTTGATTCCGGTATGTAAACAGTTCGATATTTCTCTTGCTCCATATTCTCCTTTAGCTGCAGGTCATTTGGGGCGTCCAACATGGCAGGGAGAATCGGAACGTTCTCGTGTTGATACGGTAATGCAGAAAAAGTATGATGCTTTCGAAAAAGTCGATATGCCAATTATTGCTCGCGTCGTGGAACTTGCGCGTCGCTACGGTGTTTCTATGGCACAAATTGCTCTGGCGTGGCAATGGGCAAAGGGGATTCAATCGCCAGTTTTGGGTTCTATTCGCACTGACCATTTAGATGATGCTGTGGCTGCGTTAAATGTTAAGCTTTCGCTTGACGATATTGCTTATCTGGAAGAACTTTATCAACCGCATGCTGTGGTGGGTGCATTGTCTCCTGGTGGCCCAGAACGTATTGAACGATAGCTCATAAAAAATGAAAAAAATACATATGTGTGTATAATTATTCATATGGTAAAAAAAGTATCTGTTGTTGGTGCTACAGGTTATGCAGGTGGTGAGGCGTTGCGCCTGATCGCGCATCATAGTGAATTGGAACTATTCCTTACCACTGCAGGCACCTCACGTGGTTTATTGAAAACTTTTCATCCACATATCTCTGAATATGCGAATCGTGAAGTAACTGAAACAGATACACATGCTCTTGCGCATAGTGATGTTGTTGTCGTAGCTTTACCTCATGGCGCAAGTGCTAAGGTAACATCAGAAATAGTTGAGGAAAACCCTGATTGCCTTATCGTTGATTTAGGTGCAGATCATCGTTTGGAATCGCCTGATGATTGGCGGCAATATTATGGGAGTGAACCTTCACAACCCTGGTGTTATGGCATGCCAGAGCTTGTGAGAGCAAGCGGTGAATCGCAGCGTGAAAAACTTAGCAAGGCAACATATATAGCTGCTCCTGGATGTAATGCATCAGCAGTTACTTTTGCTGCTCAGCCTGCTGTTCACGGTGGTATTGTCGATGATGCTTCTATTGTGGCAACATTAGCTGTTGGATATTCAGGCGCAGGAAAATCTCTTAAGCCCCATCTTTTAGCATCCGAGGCATTGGGAGGCGCTCTTCCATATGCTGTTGGTGGCACTCATCGCCACATCCCTGAAATTGCTCAGAATTTACGCCACGCGGGCGGACAAACACGTTCTCTTGTTTTTACTCCTGTTCTCGTTCCCATGTCACGAGGCATTTTGGCAAGTGTAACGATGCGTCTTAAAGATTCCATTACCCAAGAAGAACTTGATGATATTTACGCGGATACATACGGAAAAGAAAATTTCATTCATCATGTGCCGTATGCTCCTTCTACATCGCATGTTGTGGGTTCGAATAATTGCTATGTTTATCCTAAGCTAGATGAAGATAGAGAACATATAACGGTTATCAGCGTTATTGATAATTTAATGAAGGGAACGGCAGGTGCTGCCATTCAATCCTTAAATCTTGCTTTAGGCTATGAAGAAACATATTCATTAGAAAGGAACGGTGTTGCCCCATGAGTGTAACATTTCCTGAAGGTTTTCGTGCCTCTGGTGTGCATTGTGGCTTGAAAGAGAACGGAAAAAAGGATTTTGCTCTTGTTGTGAATGATGGTCCCCTTTATTCTGCCGGAGTTGTAACAACAACAAACCGTGTTTATGCTGCTCCTGTTCAGTGGACACGTAATGCTCATGCTGATGGTCACTTCCGAGCAGTTGTTTTGAACTCTGGAGGAGCAAATGCGTGCACGGGAGCTTCCGGTTATGCAGATGCTGTCGCTACTGCTCATGATGTAGCTGTGGGCCTTTCCTGCGCATCTTCTGATATTGCTGTATGTTCGACGGGCTTGATAGGAGAGCGTCTTGATATGCGCGCTGTGCGCTCTGGCGTGGCTCATGCTCTTGAAAATCTTTCATCTGATGGTGGAGAAGATGCAGCGCAAGCCATAATGACAACTGATACTCGCCACAAAGTATCTCACCATAGTGCTGGTTCCTACTCGATTGGCGGAATGGCAAAGGGAGCTGGAATGCTGGCGCCTCAGCTCGCTACCATGCTTGTTGTTCTTACAACAGATGCTGTATTGGATCCTTCTCAAGCGCAAAAATGCCTTGAAAAAGCTATGGAATATTCCTTTAATGTCATTGATTCAGATGGGTGTATGTCCACAAACGATACCGTTATTTTATTAGCTAATGGAGCCTCAGGTGTCACTCCAGATCTCGATGAGTTTACAGCGAATTTGACGAAAGTATCTTACGATCTTGCGCTTCAGTTGATTGGAGATGCTGAAGGTGCAAGTCATGATATTTTTATCAACGTTCATGGGGCTACCTCGCGTCAAGCTGCTCTAGCTGTTGCGCGAAGTGTTTCGCGCTCCAATCTTTTCAAGACTGCAGTGTACGGCAATGATCCAAACTGGGGGCGTATCCTTTCATCTATTGGTGTGGTTCCTGAAGAAGTGGCACCTTTCGATCCGGCAAAAGTTGATGTTGCTATCAATGGTGTGAAGGTATGTGTGGGCGGCGGAGTCGGCGAAGACCGTAATCTCGTTGATATGACGCCGCGCTGGTGTGAGGTAGATATTTATCTCAATGCTGGCGAATATGAAGCAACGATCGTTACAAACGATTTGACCCACGATTACGTAGAGGAAAATTCGGCATATTCATCATGAGTAATATAAGTAAAGAAGAAAGATTCCATACCGCTCAAGAAAAAGCAGGTGTTCTTATCGAAGCTCTGCCATGGATGCGTGAATTTGCAGGACAAACAGTTGTCATCAAATATGGTGGAAATGCTATGGTGTCGCGCGAACTTAGTCAAGCTTTTGCTCAAGATATCGTTTTTTTGCATCATGTTGGCATTAAACCTGTCGTTGTTCACGGTGGTGGTCCGCAAATCAATAAAATGCTTGAAAAAGTCGGAATTAAATCAGAATTTCGGGGCGGCTTGCGCGTAACAACAAGCGAAACTATGGATGTTGTGCGCATGGTACTCACGGGGCAAGTGCAGCGTGAGTTAGTTTCACTTCTCAATGTTCATGCGCCTTATGCTTTGGGGCTTTCAGGAGAAGATGCGCGTTTATTACAGGCACGTAAGCGTATGGCATATGTTGATGGCGATTATGTCGATGTTGGCCATGTGGGTGATATTGTAGGCGTGAATCCTGAAGCTATTCGACTTATGCTTGATGCTAACCGTATTCCTGTTGTTTCTACTGTAGCTGTCGACGTTGATAACCCAACTGATGTATTGAATGTGAACGCAGATACGGCTGCAGGTGCGCTCGCAGTAGCATTAGGTGCAAGCAAGCTTATTATGCTCACCGATGTTGAAGGATTGTATACGAACTGGCCTGATGCTTCATCGCTTGTATCAAAAATCAGCCGTGATGATGTTGAAAAACTTTTGCCCTCCTTGGCTTCAGGTATGGTGCCAAAAATGGAGGCAGCATTGCGCGCTATCGATGGTGGTGTAGAAAAAGCTCATGTGATTGACGGGCGTATCGCTCATTCGATGCTCTTAGAAGTCTTTACGGATGCTGGTATTGGTACAGAAGTGTCACGTAATCCAGAAAAATAAGTGGTGGAGTTGTTATGAGTGAATTGAAACAAGCCTATACATCTGCAATGATGAATACCTTTGGTGAACCTCAGATGGTACTCATCCATGGTGAAGGTGCATATGTGTGGGATGAATCGGGGAAAAAATACCTTGATTTGTTAGCAGGTATTGCTGTTAATGCCTTAGGTTATGCTCATCCCGTTATGCTAGAAGCATTGCAAACTCAAGCTAGCAAACTGATGCATGTATCTAATTTTTTTGCTACTCCTGCGCAAATTTCTTTAGCTCAAAAGCTGCAAAGTATATGTGCGTCTCATGGCTATGATCCTGCATCAGTGCGAACATTTTTTGCTAATTCGGGCACAGAAGCTAATGAAGCGGCGATAAAAATTTCGCGTTTACATAAGAAAAATGGAAGAATCATCGCTCTAACGCACTCGTTTCATGGTCGTACATGCGGTGCATTGTCGGTGACATGGAAAGAAGCATATCGCGCTCCTTTTGAACCTCTTCCTTCTAATGTGACATTTGTAGAGCCCACAATCGAGGCATTGGAAAATGCTTTTGATGATGATGTTGCCGCACTTTTTATTGAGCCGATCCAAGGTGAAGCAGGAGTTTTGCCGTTAAGTGATGAGTTGATGAAAAAAGCTCGTCAGTTATGCGATGTACATGATGCGCTTATGGTTGTAGACGAAGTGCAAACAGGTATGGGGCGCACAGGTGCTTGGTTGGCATCTGGTGATGTTGTTAAAGCTGATGTCATAACTTTGGCAAAAGGGCTTGGCGGTGGAATTCCTATTGGTGCTTGCTTGGCTGTTGGTAAAGCGGCTGATTTGTTCCAGCCAGGTAATCACGGCACAACCTTTGGTGGAAATCCTTTAGCATGTGCTGTTTCTTTAGCTGTTATTAGCGAAGTGGAAAAGCTATTGCCACATGTCAACTCACTTGGTCGGTGGATTTCACAGCAACTGAGTGATGTCGGCTATGAGGTTCGGGGCAAAGGTTTGCTGATCGGTATTAAAGTTCACGACGCTGCAAAGGTAACTAAAGAATTACGCGAAAAAGGATTCATTACTAATATGACTGATCCTCATACAGTGCGTATTGCTCCACCTTTTATTATCACACAAGACGATCTTCGTCCATTCATTAACGCGATGCGTGAAGGTAGATATGCTGAAGGTTAAAGATGAATCTATGGATATTTTACAATCCTATGCAGCAACTCCGCGAGCTCGTCAAGAGCGTATTCGCTTGCTTTTGGAACGCTCAACTTTTTCTTCGCAAGCCCAGCTGCGTGAACATCTTGAAAAAGAGGGATGCTTTGTTACACAGGCAACTTTGTCGCGTGATTTGGATGAACTGGGTGCGGTAAAGGTGAAAGATGAGGAAGGAAGGCAAGTGTATCGTCTTCCCTCATTACATGAAACACCTGTTGATGCATCGTCGCTCGAGCATTGGTGTGCGCAGGTACTGGTGAGTGTGGTGGCTGTGTTTAATCAAGTGGTACTGCGTACACCTCCAGGAGCAGCACAATTACTAGCAGCAGCAGTTGATCGTTCATCTCTTGAGGGAATGCTTGGTTCCATTGCTGGAGATGATGCGATTTTGGTGATTTTTGATAGTGAAGTACATGCAACATGTGCGAAAGAATTACTATTATCCTTGAGTGAACGTTCTTAAGGAAGAGAAGGAGAAAAAATGGCAGATAAAGAACGCGTTGTTCTTGCGTATTCTGGTGGCTTAGATACTTCTGTTGCCATCGGCTGGATCGCTGAAGCAACTGGCAGTGAAGTTGTGACTGTGTCGGTTGATGTTGGTCAGGGTGGTGAAGACCTTGAAACTGTACGTCAGCGCGCTCTTGATTGTGGTGCTGTTGAGGCCTATGTTGCCGATGCGCGCGATGAGTTCGCTAACGAATACTGCATGATGGATCTGAAGGCAAACGGCCTTTATATGGATGCTTATCCGCTTATTTCTGCGCTTTCTCGCCCTACGATCGTGAAGCATTTGGTGACAGCTGCACGTCAGTTTGGCGCTACGACTGTGGCTCACGGATGTACGGGTAAGGGCAATGATCAAGTGCGTTTTGAAAACGGCATTACGTCACTTGCGCCTGATATGAAGTGCATTTCTCCTGTTCGCGACCTTGCGATGACGCGTGAGTTCTCTATTAATTATGCGCAAAAGAATTCGCTCCCTATTGAAACAACGCATAATAACCCATTCTCTATTGATCAGAATGTATGGGGGCGTGCTATTGAGACTGGTTTCTTAGAGGATATTTGGAATGCGCCAACAAAGGATGTCTTTAGTTACACAGACGATCCGTCGTATCCGCCACTTCCTGATGAGGTAATTATTACCTTCAAAGAGGGCATTCCTGTTGCTATTGATGGTAAGGAAGTTACTCCTTTGGAGGCTATCCAGGAAATGAACCGCCGCGCTGGTGCGCAAGGCATTGGACGTATTGACATCGTTGAAGATCGTCTTGTTGGTATTAAATCACGTGAAATTTATGAAGCTCCTGGTGCTATGGCACTTATCGCTGCGCATCAAGAACTTGAAAACGTTACCTTGGATCGAGATCAGGCTCGCTTTAAGCGCACTGTTTCTGATGCCTGGACAAATCTTGTTTATGAAGGCCAGTGGTTCTCTCCATTAAAGCGTTCTTTGGATGCTTTCATCAATGAGACACAGCAATATGTTTCTGGTGATATTCGTATGACTCTTCATGGCGGTAAAGCTGTTGTTACTGGGCGTCGTAGTGATTCCTCGCTTTACGACTTCAATCTTGCTA
>JAGBKC010000057.1 GCA_017934115.1 Actinomycetaceae bacterium
CTTCAGCAGTGGGTATCTGAATCTACAGCTAAGAAGTTCCTCGTCAAGGAAGGTACATACTACCTCCATGAGGAAATCGCTCCAGACGGTTATTCTGTTGCAGAAGATATCAAGTTCCGCGTAACATCAGACCTTAAGCTTCAGGTGGAAGAAAACGGTCAATGGGTCGATGTCGAAAACTCCACTGTCCATATGGAAGATGATCAAGTCCGTAAGAGTGAAACGCTCGCTGCTCCTGAAGGTGAAGGCGAAACAGTAACAGAAGTTATCTTCTCAAAGACATCTGTTACCGGTCAAAGTGAACTTCCTGGTGCATCTTTGCGTATCGTTAATGCAGAAGGTCAGACAGTAAAGCGCTGGACATCCTCTGACATTACATACGTATTTGAACTTGTTCCTGGTGAATATGTCATGCACGAAGATTTGGCACCACTTGGTTATAAGCTTGCAAACGATATCCGATTCCGCGTGACAGAAGACCTTAGTGTTGAAACATTTGTTGATAACGAATGGGTGAAGGCATCTGAATACACTATTCATATGGTTGACGAAGAAGATACATACACAAAGACAGAGACATCTCCTTCTGCAACACCTTCAGCTCCAGTTGTCACCACTCCTGAATTACCAAAGACTGGTGTCGATACACAACCTGCTTTGGCAACAACAGGTGGCAAGGTTTCTCAAACTCTCGTTATTCTTGCTGTTACTTTCGTTGTTGTAGGTGGTTTGATTTACGCGTTGCGTCGTAAGTTCACCAAGTGATCTAAAGTGTTAAAAAAATGAGGCTAGGGTTTTCTTAGCCTCATTTTTATTGCTTGCGAGTACTCAAGCACTATTGGCTCTCATAGTTATTTTGTTTGCGTCTTATTTTTTTCTCAGCATTTGAAGGTTAATTACTTGGAGTTGTGGATTTTTTCGATGGTTATTCCTTTGCAATGTGAGAACTTTTGCAGAGAAGAAAAATCTTCATAGAAAATAACAAAGCGTAAAGTGGCGTATGCGCAACTGCTTGTAATAGCTGTTTGGGTAATTAAATATATATAGAAGGATCAATAGGGAATCGATAATCTTCTCGTGCTCGATTCTTTGCAGGAATACCAATAGCAGTCGAATTGGCAGGGACATCGCGAACAACAACAGCGTTTGCGCCTACTCGCGCGTTGTCACCTAAGGTAATAGCACCTAATACCTTTGCGCCTGCTCCTACAACAACGCCATTACCAAGAGTGGGATGGCGTTTTTCTGCTTTAAGTGAGCTGCCACCAAGTGTGACACCGTGATAAAGCATGCAATCGTCGCCAATCTCTGTTGTTTCGCCAATCACAACGCCCATTCCGTGGTCAATAAAGAATCGCTTTCCGATAGTTGCGCCTGGGTGTATTTCAATTCCTGTTACAAGGCGTATAGCTTGCGAAAGAAGTCGTGCTAGTATTTTGATGGTATCCGATTTGATCCACATGGCATGAGCTAAGCGATAACCCCAGATGGCATGAACGCCTGAATATCCACAGGCTATTTCGATGTTACTACGCGCAGCAGGGTCATGTTCACGTGCATTGGCAATATCTTCGTTGATAGTTGCGGAAATTTTAGAGGCGTATTTTTTCGTCTTTTGTGCCAATGTGCGAATATCTTTTATATGTGTGCGTAGGTCTGCCATGTGGCTATTGTGCCACTGAAGAAGAGAAAGGTACAATTTTTCCTTCTGTGATTTTGCCATATGGTTCTTTTATGGTTGTTTTTCCACAGTCTTCTACGGTAATTGTGCCAGCCGAAAGCTGCGCAATCATTGTCTCTAAACGTTCTTTATGAAGAGTTGGAATGCGCAGAACAACGCCTGCGTCGATATAGCTAATATCTGGTGTTGTTTCGTGTGAAAGATGAGTGATGTACTTGCCAGCATCGGCATGTGGCAGTGTTACAGTGTAGACGGGCGTTTGTATATGAGTGTGGACGACGGTGTTTTCAAGAGCTTCTTTGACGGCATCGGAATATGCGCGTACAAGCCCGCCAGTGCCAAGAAGTGTGCCACCAAAGTAACGGGTAACAATTGCAGTGATATTGGCGAGTTTAAGCCCTGTGAGTACATCAAGCATGGGGCGCCCTGCGGTGCCAGAAGGTTCACCATCATCTGAGCTGTGCATTGTTGGTGTTTCAAGTTCTTTGATGATATAGGCAGTACAATGATGACGTGCATCGGGCATGGAACTTTTTATATTATTGATAGTGTCGCGTGCGAGTTCTACTGTTGATGTAGAGGAAATATGAGCAATAAAACGCGATTTTTTAACAACAATTTCATGTGTGTGTGAGTAATTATCGGAAAGGTAAAATTCTGCCACAGTGTTATTGTGCACTACTTTGGATGTAGAAGGGGAGATACTCTTCTTTTTGTGATGTGTATATGTTTTGCTTTATTTTATTCGTTTTTGTGTATGATATGTAGACGTATGCGTTATGCATAGAAACTATTGGTCTAAAGAAAGGAGCGGGCGAAATGGCAGTTCCAAAACGTAAGATGTCCCGCAGTAATACGCGTTCTCGCCGTTCCCAGTGGAAGGCTGAAGCAACTGAGCTTCAGAATGTTCGTGTGGGTGGTCGTGAAGTTCGTATTCCTCGCAAGTTAGTGAAGGCATACCAAGCAGGTTTGCTTTCAGACTAAGCTCATAAAATGTTACATAGGCTCCGTTAAGGAGCCTATTTTTTGTTTCGTTTTTGCAAGATAGCTATATGTGAACACAAAATATTTCTTTACGCATAAAAAGTCGGGGTAGCGGGACTCGAACCCACGGCCTTCCGCTCCCAAAGCGGACGCGCTACCAACTGCGCCATACCCCGATTGGTTGTGATTACTTCTAACGAAGCAACCTAAGTAATAGTAGAACAAAAATGAAAAATCTTCTACTAAAAAAGAAAACCTAATGAAGGTCACATTTTCTTCTTTGATACATGATGTGCAATATGAAGGTAAAGATGCTATTCTTAGTTCTCGATGCGAGTGTAGCTCAATGGTAGAGCCCTAGCCTTCCAAGCTAGTCACGCGGGTTCGATTCCCGTCACTCGCTCCATTTTTTTATTCACCCCAAATTTTTTATTTTCCCGATTCTTTGTGTGTAGAATTTTGCATGACTCAAGCAGTTTCGTTATAGAGGAGTGCATATGCCAGGCAATTACGATCATGATGAATCAATGGAAGAAAACAATATTTTTCATCATGAGGAAATGTCTGCCGAAGAAGATAAAGACTTTTATGAAGCTATGCAGGCTATGTTGACAACGGGCTTAGTTGCAGATTCTTCCATGTTGCACGATCTTTTAACAGATGACGGCATCATTGATGATGACGAAAGTGCTGAGCAAAAGAACGAACCAGATTTCCTTGTGCATGATGATACCTATGGACGCAGGCATGATTTAGATGAGCAGGTTCGTCAGATATATGAAAATATTCTTACCCGAGCTCCCGAACATAAAGTCCAGCCTTCTCTTGAGCGAGTGGAATATTGTCTTCAGCTTATGGGCAATCCTCACAAGGCATACCGCTCTATTCACATTACTGGAACAAATGGTAAAACATCTACCGCACGTATGTGTGAAGCTTTATTGCGTGAAAGAGGCTTGAGGACAGGGCGGTTTACAAGCCCACATCTTGTTAACGTCCGCGAGCGTATCTGTATTGATGGGCAAGCGATTTCTCAAGAGAGTTTTCTATCTGCATGGGAAGATGTTGCGCCTTTTATTGAGATGACAGATGAGCATTTTGCTCCTATCAACGGTGTCCGTATGAGTTTTTTTGAAGTTTTTGTTGTTTTGGCTTTTGCTGCTTTTGCTGATGCTCCTGTGGATGTGGCTGTTGTGGAAGTTGGTATGGGAGGTACGTGGGATGCAACGAATGTCATTAGTTCTGATGTTTCTGTTGTTATGCCCATCGCAGTTGATCATGAAAAATGGCTTGGGTCTGATATTGAAGATATTGCTGAAGAAAAACTAGGGATAGTGAAAGAACATTCGGTTTTTGTGTGTGCCCAGCAAACAGAACATGTACAGCAGATGGCCTTTGATAAGGCTAAAGAAATGCATGCGCGCTATATTCAGGGAGGTGCACATGTTCATCTTCTTGGGCGCGAGGAAGCCGTAGGAGGTCAGTTGATTAGTATAAGAACTCCTGCTGGTGTATATGAAGATATTCCTTTGCCCTTACGTGGAGATCATCAAGCATATAATGCCGCTATAGCTGTGGCAGCTGTGGAGGCATTTTTTGATGGCCGTGCCTTGGATGGAGAGGTCGTTGAGCGTGCCTTTTTGGGAGTTTCTTCGCCCGGGCGTCTTGAAGTTGTTCGTTCGTCTCCGGTGGTTGTGCTTGACGCATGCCATAATCCACACGGAGCGCACGCCCTTGCTCAATCGGTAGAGGAATATTGGCCTGGTCGACGAATCGCTGTTGTGTCCATGATGGCTGATAAGGATATCGAGGGGATTTTGGCTGAATTAGAGCCTTCCTTCGATGCAGTCGTTATCACTGCAATGAATGAAGAACGTGCAGCAGATCCTGAAGATATCGCAATAATTGCGCGTGATATTTATGGTTCTGAACGCGTGATCGTGCGAGAAGATGTTTTAGAGGCTATTGCGCTCGCTGGTGATCTTTTAGAGGAAGACGATAGCACTCCAATGGCTTCGGGTGCTGTAGTTGTGTGCGGTTCGATTATGCTTATCGGGCATGTGCGCAAGATGTTAGGCGTTCATCATCCTGATGGGGTGATGTGATGTCGTGGCTTTTTATTCCTTTTTCTGATGTTTTTCGTGTCATTGATTTAACTGGTGTGCTGTTGAACGGTATTTTGGGCGGCAGATTGGCGCGTTCGAAGAATTTTGATGCTATTGGTTTTGGTGTTTTGGCGTTGATGTCTGCTTTGGGAGGCGGAATCATTCGCGATCTTATGCTTGCTTCTGGTCCGCCTGTTGCACTTACTGACCCCTATTACCTTACGGTTGCTCTCATTGGGGCAGGAATTGCTTTTTTGTGGCGTTTTGATGGCAAGTGGTCATTGCGTCTTCTTCTTATTGCAGATGGTCTTGTGTTAGGTACCTGGGCAGCAACGGGAGTGACAAAAACTCTTAACTGTGGTTTCGGCGTCGTTCCTGCTTTGTTATTGGGGTTGGTCACTGCTGTTGGTGGCGGTATGGTGCGTGATGTTGCGGCTGGTAATGTTCCTGCTGTTTTTGGAGGTAATAACTTATATGCTGTTCCTGCATTGGTGGCAGCTATGTTTGATGTTCTCTTTTTTAAATTAGAGATGGCTGATATTGGTATGTTAGTTGCTGCCTTATCGGGGTGTGTCTTCGTTGTTATTGCACATTGGCGTAAATGGCAACTTCCGAAATCGGGAATGTGGTCTGTTTCCCTAACTCCTAAACAATGGAAAGAGATGCGCGAAAAACACACACAAGAAGAGTAGGGTGGAGTTGTCACTTGATAAGGAAGGGAGAATAATGGGACACACAATTAAGGCTCACTATTTTTTAGACGGTTTTCAAATTTCGGTTCGTTTTGATGATAATTCGCGAGTTGTTTACGATTTACGGCGAAATGCATCCCGCAATGAAACGGCAAAAACACTGCTTACGGATGGTTTTTTGTTCTATAAGGGTGGGCTTAATGAGGATGCAAGCGCACTTGTATGGCCATCATCTTTGATGCTGACTGCTGATGAGCTCTATGAAAACGGCGTTCGTTTGTGAAATATTTCCCCTGATAAACGGGATTTAGTGGGCGCGTTATGGCGATATACAAGGCTTTTTCAAGTATATTGCTTGTAGTGCATTTTTCGGCACGTTATATAGGAATGAAAGGCTAAATATGTCGTCAATTAATCGCGCTGATATCGTTGCGCAGATTGCTGAGAAAACCGGTTTGACAAAGGCAGATGCTGACCGTGCTCTTGGTGCTTTCCAGGATATTTTGGTTAACTCTGTTAAAGAGGGTACACAGGTGAAGTTGACAGGTTTCTTGACTGTTGAGCGTGTTGAGCGTGCAGCTCGTAAGGGTCGTAACCCACGTACAGGTGAAGAAATCCAAATTCCTGCGGGCTTTGGTGTGAAGGTTTCTGCAGGTTCTTCATTGAAGAAAGCTGCACAAGCTTAATTTTCGTATCTTTATTTATAAAGAGGGAAAAGGGAAGGTGTATTTGTGTATGCCTTCCCTTTTTGTTTATCTGTTTTATTATTAAGCTATGTATGTTTTTGATACTTTAGATGAACCTGTTTCTCCTATGGAAGAAGAATCTTCTCATGGTGGTGTGGGAACAAGCTTGCTTGAACGCCCTCAAGAAGTTGGTAATGACCATGATGACGAGCGTTTTTCGCATTATGTCCGCAAAGATCGTCTTACGGAGTCGATGGTGATGGGCAAACCTGTTGTCGCGCTGTGTGGTAAAGTCTGGTTGCCTACGCGCGATGCTTCATCATATCCCGTATGTCCAATGTGTAAAGAGATCAGTAAGCAGATAGGCAATCAAGGTTCTCAGTGGCCACTTGGTCCTGATGTTCCAGGAAGTGATGTGTAATTTATGGCTGTACGCCGATACGAGCTTGATTTTTTACGCATGATTGCGATTTTATGTGTTATTGCTGTGCATTTTGTGAGCTCTTTTTTTACCTATGCTCATATTGATAAGGCGCAATTAGGGGGGGCATTTTCGTATGCTTTTATTTATTCCATAGGTGAATTGGGAGTGCCATTATTTGTTATGCTTTCGGGTTTTTTGATGCTCGATAGAAATTATGATGCGACATATGTGAAAAAGTTTTTTCGTTTTAATTTCGTACCTTTAGTTGTTGCGTATGAAATTTGGATTTTTGCATATTATTTTTTGGTGAATTTTGATATTGTTAGCTCATCTCACGTGCAGTTTCGTAGTGTTGCAGCAGCGGCGTTTTTTATGGGTGATACGCAAAACTTTTTGTGGTATCTAGTGATGATTATCGGCTTATATTTAGGACTTCCTATCGTGGCGCGTATTTTGCCTGCACTGCATACTCAGTTAAGATTTTATGGCACTGTTTTATTGGTAGTGTTAGTCTTTTTTGCTACTGTCGTTCCCTCCGCTAGTTATATGGGGGCGTATTTTGGCAGTAATCTTTCGATTTTTTCGGTTATTAACCTTAATATTTTTTCTACTCATGTATGGGGCGGATCTGTATGGATGTTGTATTTTGTTGTTGGGTATGCGTTGAAAAAAGGTGTTGTCCATAAAATTTCTTCTTTATGGTTGTTGGCGATTTTTGCGCTATCTTTAGCCGGAGATATTGCAACAAAAACTTTTGACCTGCTGCATCAGGGATCTGTACATGTTCGTTATGACTTCATTTTTGTTGTATGCGCTTCTATTGCATTGTTTGAACTTATAACGCGCGTGTCTTTTGTGAATCGTTTGCAGCGAGAGAAAAACTTTCTTACCTCTATTTCTGTTGCATCTTTTGGTATATATGTTACTCATTTAGTTGCGCGTGAAGGCATTATTAAAATCATGGAGCATATTCCTGTTGATGTAGTGAGTACGAATGGAGTCTTCTTGAGTGTTTTGTATGTTTTTCTTGTTGGGCTGTGTTTATTGTTATCGTGGCTTTTCGTTAAGGTGTTA
>JAGBKC010000058.1 GCA_017934115.1 Actinomycetaceae bacterium
ATGTGTGATGCTTGTAGGGGAATGGATACAAAATTCTCAAGCTCGCGATTTTGTGAAGGAGAAGTAAATGAATAATAAAAAGATAAATATATTAACAGTAGAAAATATACATCTCTCTTTTGCTTTGCCTGTTTTGCGTGGTGTTTCTTTGAATCTTGATGAAGGTGAAATTGTGAGTGTTGTCGGCCCATCTGGCTGTGGTAAGTCGACTCTCCTGCGCTGTATTGCGGGTTTGCAACAAATCGATAAGGGGAATATTTCTATTCGAGGTATAGATGTGACGCATGTTCCTGCGTATAAGCGTTCAGTGTCGATGGTTTTTCAAGATGGCCAACTTTTTCCCCATATGAATGTGGCAAAAAATATTGCTTTTCCTATGCGAAAGATAAGCAGCAAAGAAAAGCGTCAACGTGTGAGAGAACTTTTAGAACTTGTTGACTTATCGGGGTTTGAGAAAAGGGGTATCGATACTCTTTCAGGGGGGCAGGCAAGTAGAGTGGCTTTAGCTCGCAGTTTGGCGCGCGGGGGCGATGTTCTTTTGTGTGATGAGCCTTTGGCTGCTCTTGATGTTGCTTTGAGGATGTCGTTAAGTTTGTCGATACGGAAAATTGTCAAAAACGCTGGAGCGTCGTGCGTGTATGTCACTCATGATGGTGAGGAGGCAAAGCGTGTTGGCGATAAAGTAGTGCGTATGGATGAAGGTGTTTTGCATCCAATGCAGCTAAAGTGATTAAAATCATAAAAATAACTTTTTCGGTTAACTTTTTACTTTTCTTGCTTTTTGCACGATATAACGATAAAGAAAGTAAAAACGAAAAGTTAAAAAGTTATATTTTTAGTCCTTTGTTTTAATGTTCCATTATCGTGCGCAAACGTCATTTATAACCCAAAAAGTCCCATATAATATAAATCGTGAAAATACATGAGATTAGGGCTATCGAGGTTAGTGAGTGGTCTCATCGAGCTGTCGAACATATGGCGCATATGCGTGCCGCTAGTGGTGCGTTGCGTCCTTCGCAGGTTCGCGATTACATTCGCAAAAATCTCAAACGCTTCAAAGTGGGTACCCCTATTAATTCACGTATTTTTGTTGATGAAGATGCTCGTAACTGGCTATGGATGTCAACATCCCCTGAATTAGAAATTGTTGACGCAAAAATAGATCATTTTGATGCAAGTTGGATCGAAGCATATTCATCCGTTGCTGGTGGTAAAGAATGTTTGATCAATCGTTTTCGTGACGATAGAGATAACTTTTTGAAATCTTTCCCTCAGCGTCAAGTTTCCGTATCGATGTCAGCTGAGCTTCCTCAGGTGAATTGGACCCCTATCGACGGAACTGAATTGGCCTATTTGCGCCCTATGCGTTCAGATGAACTAGCAACATATCTTGTTCTCGTTTCCAATGAACAAGGACGCAATATGGCAGATCTCAACCCAAATGCTAATGCTAACACTTTGGTTCGCAAAGTATATCGCGATAATGAAGAAAAGTTAAGCGATGGTGTCGCCACCCCTGGGCACTATCTCTATTCAATCGTGACGAACCTAGGTGTTATCGGCGGTATTTGGGCCGAAGTCGATTCCTCTTCAGGAAAAATCGTTAATTGCTCTATCGATTCTAAGTTTGAAGGTAGAGGTTTTCGTAGAGCAGCCATGGTGAACTTGGCTGATATTTTGAAGAGTCAAGGCGTGCGTTATTTAACGTGTGACCTCACGCCGCCAACGCAATCTTTGCGCAAGGTACTTACAAGCGTTGGTTTTTCTGTCACAACGCGTCAGGCATATATTCTTCCTGATGCTGCCGACCGTATGATGCTCTCGCACGTGTATGTGCATTCCTTGCATCCGGGTATGTTGTAAAAAATATTTTCTTTTTAATATATATCTGCTGAAGGGCAGATTTTTTGTAATGGGCACGTAGGGCATTCTGGATTTCGTGAGTGGCATACTGCGCGCCCATGGTCGATGATTCGATGGCAGGTGATCGTCCATATTTCTTTTGGTAAAAGGTGTGCAATGTCTTTTTCTGCTTTTGCGGGGTCACTGTGACGTGTCCATGCCCATCTGCGTGCAAGGCGTCCTACGTGTGTATCAACAGTAATTCCTGGGATGTCAAAGGTATTACCTAAAACAACATTGGCTGTTTTTCTGCCCACGCCCGGCAATCGTATAAGTTCTTCCAAGGTAGAAGGAACGTTTCCTTCATGTTCGGCGCATAGCTGTTTACTCAAATTGATGCATGAACGTGCTTTTGCGCGAAAAAAGCCGAGAGAATGCAAGATATTTTCAACATCTTCTTGGCGTGCTTGGCTCATATTCTTGGGTGTAGGGTAACGTGAAAAAAGTTCACCGGTGACGCTATTGACACGTTTATCTGTTGTTTGTGCAGAAAGTACGGTGGCTACAAGAAGTTCAAAAGGATTCGTGAAATTCAAGGCACAATGAGAATCAGGGTAGATGGAAGCTAATTCGTTAGCAATAGTCAAAGCAGCTTTTTTTCGCTCTTTGAGTGTGCGAGGACGTTTGGGCAGTGAATTTGTTTTTTTATTCTGTGCCATATCTTTAGCTTAGACATCAGCTCATATGATGTAGGAATTAAGAAAAGAAATATAGAGATATATTGTAAAAGTGTGGCACAGTTGGCATTATTGTTGTACGATTTTCTTTGCATGTTTTAATTAGAAAGGGTGCACATTGGATACATCTGTGTTGAAAGCTGTTCCGCTTTTTAAGGAACTTTCAGAAGAAGAAATTGAAAAACTTGGTAACCTCATGACAGAACGCTCTTTGAAGCGTGGTGATACACTTTTCCATGAGGGTGATGATGGTGATCGTCTCTATATCGTTACTGAAGGAAAGGTAAAGCTTTCCCATACATCCGAAGATGGCCGCGAAAATCTTTTGGCTGTTTTAGGTCCTGGTGAAATCATTGGCGAACTTTCTCTTTTTGATCTAGCTAAGCGTTCTTCTACTGTTACAGCTATTGCTCCTACACATCTTTTTGCATTAGCTCATTCAGATATGCGCGATTTTCTCGTGACACATCCAGATCTTTCTCTTTCGATGTTGCGTGAACTCGCAGTGCGTTTGCGTCACACAAATGAACAATTGGCTGATCTTGTTTTCTCTGATGTGCCAGGGCGCGTGGCGAAAGCTCTTCTTGATCTTGCTAACCGTTTTGGTGAACGTACACCTGAAGGTATTTATGTTGCTCATGATCTTACTCAAGAAGAATTGGCACACCTTGTTGGTGCATCACGTGAAACAGTTAATAAATCGTTGGCAGATTTTGTTTCCCGTGGATGGATCCGTCTTGAAGGCCGTGCTGTATTGTTGATGGATGTTCCACGCTTACAGCGTCGTGCGCACTAGAAAAACCACATAAGGTTCTATAAATGCGTAAAAATCCCTGTATGAAGCAGGGATTTTTTTATATGGTTTTTAATTTGGTTGTGTTAGGTGTGTTGTTTTTTCATACGAGAGAGACTTTTTCGTGTTGCTTGCAAGGAGAGTATGTGTGATGATCAATCTTTAATGTTCAAGGTATCCGCCCGTTTGCCTGTTCCATAAATCTGCATATGTGCCATCAAGTGTAAGGAGTTCATCGTGTGTGCCATCTTCAACGATGTGACCATTGTCAAGCACAACAATGCGGTCAAGACTGGCGATCGTGGAAAGTCGATGTGCCACCACAATGGATGTTCTCCCTTCCATTAATGTAGCAAGAGCATCTTGTACGAGCTTTTCGCTTTCAGAATCAAGGGCACTTGTGGCCTCATCCAACACCAAAATCGGGCAGTCGGCCAAAATGGCGCGTGCAATAGCAATACGCTGGCGCTGACCGCCTGAGAGTTTCACGCCGCGTTCACCTGTGATGGTGTCAAATCCTTGTGGTAAATCATTGATGAAATCAAGAGCATGTGCTTTACGTGCAGCTTCGCGAATTTCTTCCATTGATGCGCCAGGTTTTCCGTAAGAAATATTATCTTTGATACTGCGATGAAAAAGGAGAGATTCCTGGGGAACATAGGCCACTGATCGGCGTAAGCTTTGCTGAGTTGTGCGTGAAATATCTTGCGAATCAATATAAATATGGCCTTCTTGTACATCAGAAAGGCGGAGTAATAATTTTGTGAGCGTTGTTTTCCCGGCGCCAGAACGCCCAATGAGGCCCACTTTTTGGCCTGCTGGAATGTGGAGATTGAAGTCATGGAAAATTTCAGATGCACCAGAATTATTGTCATTGTACGTGAAGGTGATGTCTTCAAAGCACACATCGCCAGCAGTGACCTGAATATCTGGTGCGCCTGGTTCATCGTCGACAAGGCGTGGTTCATCAAGCACTAGAGTCATATCGCGGGCATCACCAAAAAGACGGTTGAGGCGCTGCAAGCCGTTATTAATGAAATTGAATTGATTGGTGACGTTGTAAGTGTAGGTGAACATCAAAACAAGAGTTCCTGCGCTAATGCCAAACCATGCATTACCGCCGGCAATAAAAATGGTTACGATTGTCATGATAATAATGGCAACGAGAGCAGTAATGATACCGCGTGTGAGGGACGCGCTCATGCGTTTGCTATCGCGCTTAACGACTTCTTTATTGTAATTGTCGAAAAGAACTTTTTCATAGTCTTCTCGCCCATAGGTTTTCACTGCCAAAATGTTCGTTACAGCATCGGATAATTCGCCAGAAAGCTGACTTTGTGCGCCTGCTGCCTTAGCATTAAGGCTAAGAATACGCTTGTACATTGCGTAGGAAATACTTGCATAAATAAAGAGCAAAGCCATTAAAATAACAACATAAAGCGGTGCGCGAGAGCCAAGAACGATAGCAATAAACACTAAGGAATTAAAGACGGGAAGGAAGGGGAAGGTGATGGTTTCAAGAAGTTCATTATAGGCATTCATGAACTTTGTTGTTTGGCTGACAAGTGATCCACCAAAACGGTTGGAATGAAAAGAAATACTCTGTTTCGATAATGTGTCGAAGCAGGTGGTAGCTAAATCATATGAAACAGCGATTTGCAATTTCCACTTTGTGTAATCTTGCAGTTTGCTACACGCTTGGCCGAAAACATTGATAAGAATAAGAGCAATAATGTATCCGCCAAATTCACTGAACACTTTATTAGCCGGAATGGCAGGGCTTGTGGCGATTTTATCGACAATAAGACTCATGACATAGGGGTTGCCATATGTCAGCAGAACACTGAAACCGACAGTAGAAAAAATAAGAGTAAAGAAATAAAAAAGATGATTTTTTGTCGCTTTCCAGTAAAAATAGAGTGTTCGGTTGATAGTGGAATCTTCTGTTTTTTTCATTGTCTTCTTTATGTCCTTTGGCATTTTCATGTGATTATTGTGTGAATTACAAGTTTTTTATGCATCCCACTGGTGTATTTTCATATCAACAATTGGTATTCCGTGTGCATCATGTATGAATGTCACATCTTCGTGTTTTAATAGGTCTTCCTGACGTGCAAGACCAGCAAAAATTTCTTCATCACACAAGCTGCCATCTTTAAAAACGACACGATGGCAGGGAATACAGTCGGGGTCCGTGCCAGGGCGAGGATTAGCATGAAGGGAATAACCTACATAGCGTGCAGCGCGCGGAGAGCCAATAAGGCGTGCAATCTGACCGTACGTAGCAACTTTTCCCCTTGGTATGCATTGAACTATCTCATAAACACGATCTGAAAATTCTCCCATAGTCTCACCTTTGTCTTAAAAAGAGCCCAAGAATGTCTCGGGCTCTTTTGTGTGCGTTTTATGCGTTGAAAATATCGCGCAAAACTGCGTCAGATTTTTCTTGGATGTCTGAAACCTTAAAGCTCAGGCGGCCATCATTTGTCGTGATAGTGAGTTTTTCTCCACCTGTTTGTCCGACGTTAAGAGTAGCAATATTATTGTTGGCTGCAGTGTCTAAAACGCGCGAAACATCATTTAATGGGACTGCAACAAGTGCGCGTGCTCCGCTTTCGCTAAAGAGAGCCTCGGTAGAGGAAAGGCTATCGCGCTCGCTGAGTTCATCAATGTAGGTGTGAGCACCAATGCCATTGCGCATTACCATATCAACAATTGCTTGGGCGAAACCGCCGGTAGATAAATCATGAGCTGCTTTTACAAGTGCGCTGCCATCGCCGCTCTTCGTATCGTGCAGCGCAAGAAGAGTTGCTCCTAGTGCTTTTTCTTGCTCGAAATCGACGCGTGGTGGCATGCCGCCGAAATGATCGCGTGCATTGCGTGCCCATGCTGATCCATCAAGTTCCTTATCAGTTGAGCCCAAAAGAATAATGGCGAGTTGCTCGTCAAACCATCCAGATGGGGTAGCTGTGCGTACATCATCCATAACGCCAAGCATGGCAACAAGTGGAGTTGGGTTGATGGAGGAATCGATTTTGCCTTTTTCTTTACCTGATGAATTATAAAGTGAGACGTTTCCGCCAGTCACAGGAGTATTGAATTCAACGCAGGCGTCAGCCATGCCTTCCATGGCTTTCACCAGCTGCCACATAGCGTCAGTATCTTCAGGATTACCAAAATTAAGGCAATCGCTGATAGCCATCGGACGTGCGCCTACAGTGCATACGTTACGGTAGGCTTCAGCCACGGCAAGTTGTGCACCGGTATAAGGATCAAGCTTGGTGTACCATCCGTTAGCGTCGCATGATATGGCCACACCTGCACCTGTTTCTTCCACAACACGTACTACGCCTGCATCATCTGGCTGACTCAAAGCAGTATTACCACGAACAAAACGATCGTATTGGTCGGTTACCCATGCTTTAGATGCTTGATTTGGGTGAAGAATCACCTTCATAACATCGTTATAAAGTTCTTCAAGATTGCTTGCTTGAGGAAGCGTAGAGGCAGAATTTTCTTGAAGGGCATCTTGCCATTGAGGGCGCTGATAAGGGCGGTCATATACCGGACTATCAATAGCTACAGTGCGCGGGTCAACGTCAACAATGCGATGTCCATTATGGTCGATTGTCAGGCGTCCATTATCGGTCACTTCACCAATCACACTTGCTTCTACAGCCCATTTTTCGGTAATCTTCATGAACTCATCGAGCTTATCTGGCGCAACAACAGCCATCATGCGCTCTTGAGATTCACTCATTAAGATTTCGCCAGCATTCAATGTGTTATCACGAAGGAGAACGTTTTCAAGAGTGATGTGCATGCCACTGCCGCCATTAGCTGCTAATTCGCTTGTTGCACATGAAATTCCTGCAGCGCCAAGATCTTGGATCGCTTCAACTGTACCAGCGTGGAAAAGTTCCAGGCAGCATTCAATAAGTACTTTTTCCATGAATGGGTCGCCTACTTGAACGGAAGGGCGTTTTGTTGGCATGCCTCCGTCAAAGGTGTCAGAGGCCAGAATAGAGGCTCCACCGATGCCGTCTCCGCCAGTACGGGCACCAAAAAGAATGACTTTATTTCCAACACCTTGAGCATTTGCTAAGTGGATATCTTCATGGCGTAAAACTCCCAAACATAGGGCGTTGACCAGTGGATTTCCTTGATATGAACTATCGAATTCTGTTTCACCGCCGATGTTCGGCAAGCCAAGGCAGTTGCCATAGCCGCCAACGCCAGAAACAACTCCGCCAACAACGCGCTTGGTGTCTTCGTGGTCGGGTGCGCCAAAACGCAGTTGATCCATCACGGCAACGGGGCGTGCTCCCATGGCAATAATGTCACGGACGATACCTCCAACGCCTGTTGCTGCGCCTTGGTAAGGCTCAACGAAACTTGGGTGGTTATGTGATTCTACTTTGAAAGTGACGGCCCAACCGTCACCCACGTCAACAACACCGGCATTTTGTCCCATACCAACAAGGAGGTTTTTTTCCATTTCTGGTGTTGTTTTTTTGCCGAATTGTTCTTTGAGGTGTTTTTTTGATGACTTATATGAGCAGTGTTCTGACCACATGACCGAATACATAGCTAGTTCGGCAGTTGTGGGGCGACGTCCAAGAAGTTCTTTAATGTGGTTGTATTCATCTAAAGTGAGCCCAAGGCTTTGCCATGGCATATCTTGATCAGGCGTTGCCTGTGCGTTTTCAATAGTGTCATAGTTTTCTTGCACATTATGATGTGTGTTGATGTTTTCCATGGTTTCCTCACCTCGTATGAACATAATGTATAGAAAAGTATATGTGTTTTTTAAGGCTCTGGCATCTTCCTTGTGTGCGTAACTGTTCACGGGTGATGGGTGAGTGGTTAAGGGGATTTTTACATGTGAGATGGTTAGTATAGGTGTGTGGTGCAAAGGTGGAAAAAAAGAATACGAAGGCTAAGTGTACTTATATGTGTATGCACTGTAGGTGTGTGTATGAGTGCATGTGGGGAGTCGGCATCTTTACCTGTAACGCATAGCAGTATTCAAACAGAGCATGCAACTGATCCGGTGGAATATGAAACTGCAAGCGAATCTGCTGATCCTGAAAATGCTACTTTTAGCCAAGCTCCTTCTCTTGCCCAAAAATCTGCAGAAGATGTCAAAGAAGATCACGGCGATCTCTATCAGAATTTTATTGACGCATGGGTGACATCAAATCCTTATGGTATGCATACAGATAAACAAAAAAGAATTGCCACATCGGTGCATGACGTGGCGAAGTGTCTTGCTTATCGTATTGTTTCGCGCTTGTCGAATGAATCTGTGCGCTCTCTTATTGATAATCCCAATGATCTTTCAGTACTTAGTGATGATGAGCGCAAGGTGTATGTGACACATTTATATGCGTGTCTTGATGCGCAGTTGCTCGATACAACTACCTCAAGTATGTACTAGATTTATAGCCTGCGATCCTAGTTAACACGTCGTCATCTAGTTACTATGTTGTTTTGTCTATAAATATAAAAATATCGCCACCTGTTTGAGATGTACATAGGTGGCGAAGAAATATTATAGTGCGTATTTATTGACCAACTACAGCATCAAGAACAGACGTAAAGAATTTCAATCCATCTGTGCCACCGCGGTGGCTTATGTCTGTGCTGGTGCCAAAACCTTCTTCAACCGCATGTTCAGGATGTGGCATCAAGCCAACAACATTGCCTTTTTCATTGCAGATGCCAGCGATATTATTCAGTGAGCCGTTAGGGTTGACATCAACGTAACGGAAAACAACCTGGCCTTCGCCTTCAAGTTTTTCAACATCGTGGGGAGCCACCTGAAAACAACCTTCTCCATTTTTCAAAGGAATGGTTATTTCTTCATTTTGGCTGAATTTACGCGTCCATGGAGTTTGCGTATTGCACACCTCAAGTTTTTGTTCACGGCAAATGAATTTTTGGTGGTCATTGCGGATGAGTGCACCGGGCAGAAGGTGTGCTTCTGTGAGTACTTGGAAACCGTTGCAGATACCTAAAACTGGCATGCCTTTACCTGCTGCGTCAATGACGCTGCGCATGACAGGGGCAAGTGCTGCAATCGCGCCGCAACGCAGGTAATCGCCGTAAGAAAATCCGCCGGGAAGAATAATGGCATCAACATTTTTTATGTCGTCGCTCGCGTGCCACAGGGATACAGGTTTTCCACCTGCAAGGCGTACTGCGCGAGCTGCGTCTTCATCGTCGAGAGTGCCAGGAAATGTTACAACTCCGATATTCATTTAGTGGCCTCCGCAACCGCATCCGCCCTGAGTTTCAGGAGCATTGAGGGAGGTTAAAGAAATCATCTCAGGAGCAGGTGCTTGACTTGTGCATCCGCAGCCACTTTCGCCGCTTCCGCATCCGCAACCTGCTTGTTCAATGCTTTCATCTGGTTTTGAATTATCGATAGTGGAACCGCATCCACAACCGCATGCGTCGCCATCGTCAAGAACGCCGTAAATATCGACAACATCTTCAATAATGGGGTTAGAAAGAACGGTGGTTGCAGCTTTTTCTGCTTCGTCAAGGATTTCTTCAGTGATGGGTCCATCTACTTCGAGTTCAAAGCGTTTTCCTTGACGAACTTGCGAAAAAGCGGTAATGCCTTGATGAGGTAATGCTCCTTGAACAGCTTTTCCTTGAGGGTCAAGAATTTCAGGTTTTGGCATTACTTCAATGATGATCCGTGCCATTCTTCCTCCTTATGTTGGATGTGTTTATTCTATGTAACTTCTGTAAGTTATGCATTGCTATACGTCAAGATAACACGATATGTGAGCTACATTGGTGCCTATGTTTAATATGAACATTTTTGTTCACTTAGAACATTGAAAGCGTGATGAAACGATCTTTATATCTTTACATTGTGATGATTTTCGTTGTGATGAGTCTCGTCAATACTTCATGATTCTTGGAGGCATAATGTTTGTCCACATGTGGTATGCGTGCATGCTATATGCACAAGAAAAATTAAATATTTTGTTTAGGGTTTCAATGGAGCATACTCGTTATTACCACGCAAACGCGAGGTGAAAATACAGCAATTATCAAAATGATAAGGAGAAAGAAATGAAGAAATTTGCAGGCAATATTCTTGCTCGCCGTACACACGAAGATGGTATGACAACAGCAGAATATGCAGTAGGAACAGTTGGTGCAACAGGTATCGCAGGTATTCTTATTTGGCTTGTTCAACAAGATTGGTTTAAGGAACTTATTGGTAATGTGTTCCGTAATATTTTTTCCAGTCTTGTCTAATGTGAAGATATAGAAAACTAGCCAGTGATATAAGAATG
>JAGBKC010000010.1 GCA_017934115.1 Actinomycetaceae bacterium
ATATCAAATAGTGGCACCACAAGACGACAATCATCACACACTATAAAACCACACTTACTACATGACTTTTAACACTAGAGAAGCTTTCTTAATAGAAGGCTTCTCTTGTTGCATTCACAAATATAGCCACATACATTAAACTGAAATTATTATTAACATTTCATAAGGGGAACTCATGAATACATGCCACGCATGCAATACTCAATTACAGCCAGATTCTTATTTTTGCACTAATTGTGGAACAAAAATAGAAAACCGTACAGACGCTCCCCAACCACCTACAGCTATGAGTCCACGCATCATACCCCACGTATCAGAACAAGAAGAACATCATACAACAAACGAAGAACAACACTGCCAACAAACCAATATACCTCATCAACCAAGCACACAACAATCAGACATACAGCAAGCCACCATACAAAAAGAACACCGTCAAAACGAACCACAATCGATATCGCCACAAGCAGTTCCTGACTTTTCCACACAACCACAACAAACAGATACCATACCTACACCTATGTACCCCCGCACATACATACAACAACCTCAGCTTCTCACCAAAAAACACATATCCACGCAAACAATACGAGTAGCAGTAATTTTATTAGCTTTTCTCACTGCCCTCACTCCTTTATTTCCCATCATTAATATTAAATATCCATCACTTGACATCACCCTTTTATCATTCAGCTTATTTACATTACCAACATCGGCTTACATAGCTGGAATTTTCATCATGCTTTCCATGACGGCAGTAATCATATTTACATTAGCATCACCAAGTCAAGGCATGAAAATAAACCTTATTATCAGCTCTGCTGTTCCTGTCATCATATGGGCCATTCTGACAGCCATCATCTCACATACCATTACAGAACTTGTCAACAATGAAAAGAGTCCGCTATCGAGCTTTCTTGACCTCGCATCATCATCTTCTCGAGAAGAGGCCCTGCAACTCATTGATTCCATATGGACATACGGAGCGGGCTACTGGATCATGCTCATAAGTTCTCTTGGACTTGTCTTTTTTGCAATTATGTATTTCCTTCGTTCAGATACTCCCGCCGCGCAAGCACATGCTCTGCTAACATCAACGCAAGCCGCTTATCACACTCACCAGCATCCCGCCGAACACAATATTGCCTCTCAAGGAATGATGGGAGCACCCACACATCAACATAACATCACGTAAGAGCACATTAAGAGTTTAACCTGTGAAAAGAAACATCAACTCTTCACAAAAAGCCACAAAGAAAAATAAGAAAAATGTACCCGTTTTTTGCCATAGATGTTTTTATACTTAAAACAACCCAAGGCGAAAATACAGTGTGTTATTCTTCTTGGGGGTTGATGTAGTTTTTTTCATTTTTCTACATTTGCATTTTTCCTTTCTTTTTTTGTTTGGCTTATGCCTTATATGAAAGAAGCGCCTAATAAGGCGCTTCTTTCATATTCAGCTCATTTGCCATTCTCAGTAACGTCGTTATTTACATCCAAGCGAAGCATATACATAGACACATCACCCCACGTACGCACCTTTTCACATTCCCAGCCAGCAGGAATATCAAAACCAGGAGTTCGCTTAGCCCGCTCCACAATCACCATTGCATCATCCACTAAAACAGAGGGCAACACGTAAAGAAGCGCCGTTACATCACTATTTGGAACATCATAAGGCGGATCAATAAAAACAACATCAAAAGCACTGGCGTATGCATCCATATTTGCCGTAATCCATCGAGCAGCATCTGCACACACTACTTCAATATCAAGACCCACATCACGCGAATTATCACGAATCAGACGCGCTGCCTTTTCATTCTTTTCCACACAAAGCGCCATACGTGCACCACGTGAAACAGCCTCTAAAGCACACGCACCTGTTCCTGCATACAAATCAAGAAAAGCACATTCATCAATAAAATCACGATGCTCAAGCATCGAAAAAAGAGCCTCACGCACACGCTCTGATGTAGGACGCGTCCCCTTTGAAGGAACTTTCAGCACCTTCCCCTTTGCACTACCAGCAACAATGCGCATTTTTTACACTTTCCCTAAAAATTCTTGATTTTCTACTTCAATCTTTTCAATTTCCGCACGCAAGACCTCGTGATTACCTAGAAGAGGGTCTTGATCAACTACACGCGTTGCCCATTCTCGCGCACTTTCAATAACAGCACCATCGCGCACAACGTTAAGAAATCTCATATTCGAACGCCGCCCCGACTGTTCATGACCTAAAATATTACCTTCACTGCGTAACTCCAGATCTTTTTGAGCTAAAACAAAACCATCACGTGTTTTCACAAATGTTTGAATGCGCTCATAGGCTATTGTGCCATCTACAACGTCACTGACAACCAAGCATAAACCTGAACGCGAACCTCGCCCAATACGCCCGCGCAACTGATGCAACTGCGCCAAACCAAAACGATCAGCATCCATAATGATCATCAACGTTGCCTCAGGTACATCAACTCCCACTTCAATCACAGTAGTGGAGACCATCAACGGCGAACGTCCAGAAGAAAAATCATCCATTACTTTTTGTTTCTCTTGAGGCGAGAGTTTCCCATGCATCGAAGATACAGAAATACCGGCAAAAATTGGCATTTTTTGTAGCTCATCAGCCAACTGAATAACAGAAGCCAAATGCTTTTTTTCACTTTCCCCATCAAGAGGTATAAATTCGTTAATAGCATGTGCAAAAGGAGAAGATTGTTCCTCATTTTGATTTTCGTCAATACGCGAAACAACAACATAGACACGCCCGCCATTATCGATCTCTTCGCGCGCACGCTGCCACATCCGCTCTACCCATGTCTTACTATAAGAAGGCACAAATATCGTCTCTATCGGAGCGCGCCCCTTGGGAAGTTCATGCAAATTGGAGATATCAATATCGGCAAAATAACTCATGGCAATAGAACGAGGAATTGGCGTCGCACTCATCATCAATGTGTGCGTATTTCCTAATGCAGCACGCTGTTCCACACCGAAACGATGCTGCTCGTCCACAACGACAAGGCCCAAAAATGGCAAGATAACATTACTGGAAAACACCGCATGAGTTGCCACAATAAGAGCAGATTCACCACTTGCCATACGCGCAAGAGCAGCTTTTTTTTCTTTTTCTTTCAAAGCTCCAATAAATAACTCCACTTTCACAGCACCCTTTTGTTCATCGCGTGGACGAGAATTATCGTATAGGCGTGCACCTAACAGTTCCTTCATCTTTTCATAATGCTGGCGGGCCAGAACTTCAGTTGGTGCAAGCAAAACAGCTTGACCACCAGATCCGACAACCTGCAACATTGCACGCATTGCAATAAGGGTTTTTCCCGAACCAACATCCCCTTGAAGAAGACGATTCATCGGAACAGTAGAGGCAAGATCGCGCGAAATATCCTCACCTATACTTTTTTGCCCTTCAGTCAATTCAAAAGGCAGCTGCTTATCAAAAAAATCAAGGAGTTCATTCGTCTCATAGCCCTGCACGTGAATATTTTTTTTCTCATGTGCACGCGCTGCAAGAATCGTTTGCAAAACAAAAGCTTCTTCATGTGCCATTCTTTTTCGTGCTTGATGCCATTCTTCTACAGTTTCCGGCTGATGAAGTCTGCGTATCGCCTCCATTTTTGAAGGAAGGTGGTGTTCTTCGCGATAAGCAAAAGGTAAAGGATCAGAAATGTCACTAACCATTGGCATAATAACATCCACCGCTTTTTGGATGCGCCATGAAGGAAATTTTGTTGTCGCATGATAAATAGGAATAGGACGCATAAATTCCAATTCTGATACATTCGCAGACGAAAGGAGCTCATAATCAGGATGAGTGAGTTGCAATTGTCCTCTATATGATTTTGTTTTTCCTGAAAAAATAGCTGTTGCACCCCGAGGTAAATTATTTTTATGCCATAGAAGTGTTTGATAATTTTTAGCAAAAAAATTAACATCGATATTTTTAACACCATCAGCGATTTTCACAGTCAAAATAGAAACACCACGCCCGTATCCTTGACGCAAATTTGCACCGATAATACGTGCAATAACTGTAACATCTTCACCTTCTTCCACACTTTCTAAAGGCACAAGTTTGCCTCGTTCCGCTACACGGAAAGGAAAATGAAAAAGAAGATCTTCAACCGTTGTAATTTTTAGTGAATGAAAAGCTTGTGCAGTTTTATCACCTAGGATCTTTTCTAATGGCGTTGTAAAGACAGTATAACCATCGGAACGCACAGCCGATAGTCCACGAGACGACTCTTCTTCGTTAGATACAACCTTATTTTCTTCAGACATAACATTGCCCATCATACCGAAAGGGGAAAATATATGCTTTTTACTTCACTTATTCTTCGTATCGTGTTTCATACCACGCGTGAGAGCGCCTCATCCACATGTTATCCGCGTATAATTTTGCAAGATGCCATTAAATGGCGAAGTAGTTAGAGGCGCGGAAGAACTCCCGCCTACAGAAAAAGGAGAACATCGTGGCCTCTGTATGTGAAGTTTGCGGCAAGAAGCCCAGTTTCGGCAAGAGTGTTTCTCACTCACACGTACGCACATCTCGTCGCTGGAACCCAAATATTCAAAGTGTTCGCACACGCGTTAACGGCGCAACAAAGCGTTTGAACGTATGCACTTCCTGCATCAAAGCAGGCAAAGTAGAGCGAGCAATCTAAAACGTAAAACAAAAAATGGGGCTTGTACAGCCCCTTTTTTTTATGCCTTTTTTTATGCTTTTTATTTTCCTTATGCAAAAGGCTGAGCCTCAAACCATTGTGTAATCTCCATGCGCACGCCCGTATAGAAAGGCGTATCTTCGCGCACAAAAAGTCGGGCTTCCACGCCACGCTGTTTACGAAGAACACCCATCACACGCTCAAGTTCATCGCCTTCAATTGTAATTGCCCATTCCCAATCACCCAAAGCAAATGCTGCCAATGTGGAAATAGGAACATCATTATAGCTATTCGCGTTCATGCCATGCTCACGCAAGATAGCACTGCGACGCGCTTCGGGCAAATAATACCAATCAAGAGATCGTACGAAAGGATAAACAGCTGCATACTTACGAGGCGCCCATCCACCAAAGCAAGCAGGCAAATGAATACGATTAAATTCTGCTGGAATATGGCGACTCATTGCCGACCACACAGGTTCAAAAACTCCGCCTTGACCAAAATTAGCAACCGCATGGAAAGCGGCTTGACATTTTTCTGCGCTATCAGCTAATACCCAACACATCAGATCAGCATCAGATCGGAAACCTGCAACATCGTACCATCCGCGAATTTCTACACCAGTTTTCTCAACTACTTCTTGAAGTTTTTTCGCCCAAGCAACGCGCTCCGATTCGCCACGCGGAACCAAAGAAACACGCTTAAAAACCATATGAAGCGAATAATGGTCTTCAGAATTCACCACTTCAGGGTCTACCACCCAATCGCGTGGATCATGGGAAATGTCTGGAGCCGGAATGAAAGTCTGTTTACCACCATGGCCATGACCTGGTGTTTTTGCGCCGTGTTGTAGTTTATCCATTATTCCTCCTTGAATATTCTTTTGTTCATCGCTGTTGCAATGAACATGTTCTTTAGGATGTTCTTCATGTGATGGTTTGCTGTTTTCTGTAGTTCTCTGAGAATCATCATGTATGTCTGATATCCCTTGCGATGCATACGTATCTTCCGCTTGAGAACGCGAAGCGTTCTTTGACTTTTCCTGAGGATACTGGCAACAATATGGACCGCAATTTTCACCCAAAGCAGGGTATGTTCCAGCTGCAACAGGAAGATTTTTAGGCATCTCACCTGATTGCTTAATAGAAGCGCGTTCCATAATCAGATCCACGATCTGCGTTAAAAATACATCCGAAGTGCCAGCCGTACGGGCACGCTCAAAAGCAAGTCCACAATCACGAGCAGTTGCATGCGCTTCAGTATCGAGATCATAGACAACTTCCATATGGTCAGATATAAAACCAATTGGCGCAACAACAACACCTTTTACGCCCTCTTCTTCGGCTAAATATTCAAGATGATCATTGATATCTGGCTCAAGCCATGGCGTGCGTGGAGAACCCGATCGTGAACAAAAAGCTAAATCCCACGGCATATAAGTATCAAGAGCGCGAGACACATGCGTCATAATCGCGCCCCCCACAGCTAGGTGTTGCGCCATATATGACCAGCCGGGCCCTAAAGCATTTTGCAAAGCAGTATCGTCAAGCATGCCACTTAAGGCATACATATTCAATGCATTTCCCATACGCGAAGCAACATTATGAACAGGAGGCAAGCCATCATCATCCCACAAAGTATGGCGTTCTGGCATCATACGAGCAATTTGAGGGCCTGATGACCGAGCCATTGATAAAGGAATAGAATGGGTCACAGCAACAACACGTGCGTTTTCACCTGTTATACCAGGTCGATCCATCAAGCGCCCCCAAGCATCCAAAGTAGCTTGAACATTTGCCTGTACGAAACCTTCAGTATTTGCATATGGACGCACACGATCAATGCTGAGAGAAGAAATATCACGCGTACGAGAAATTTCCTCAAGAGCATCAGAAATATTTTCCCGATACTGGCGGCATCCCGAATACGAACTATAAGCCGATGTAAAAATCGTAAGAATGCTACGCGCACCCTCATCAATAAGTTCTTCTAAAGTGTCTTTAATAAACGGTTTCCAATTACGATTCCCCACACGCACAGGCACATGCACACCCACATCTGCAAGACGCTTCGATATTTCTTCACACAGTTGCACATTACACTCATTTATGGGAGAAACCCCACCAAATAACGAATAATGACCTGATACGGCTAGCAAGCGCTCGTCACTAATTCCTGTTCCTTTGGTGGTATTACGCATAAAAGGCAACACATCTTCTTCTCCATACGGCCCACCATAAGAAATAAGGACAATCGCATCATAGGGAAAAACAGCTGAAAGTATGCCACTCATAGAAAGTCACCACACATATTACTGTTTTTTTGCACTGACGATACACCAGCATCCACCCTTATATCTTCTTCTGGTACATATTCAAAAACATCACGATAGGCTTGCTCCCACTTATCGGCATCACCATTTTTTGCTGCGGCATGAGCGTTGACAGTTGGAGTATGCGCAAGTCTATTAGCCAGACGATGCAAAGCTCGAACAGCTTGTTCAACTGGAATTGAGCCGTTAGAAGGCAAATTCGCTACTTCCTTTTCTACAGCTTTAGCAAACTGCGAGCGCATATGCATCACGATCTGATCAGCATGGCGTTCTTTCAAACGCGAAATAAGCTCTTCAACACCTGCATTGACAATATCGTAAGCCTTAGCAATATCATCAATCGCAACATCAGGAACATTACGTTGGATATCTTCCATTGCGATAAGATGAACACCTTCAAGGCTGGATACTTCCGGGTCAACATCATGTGTCAATGCCAGATCAAGAATAATAAGATCTCCTTTATGCCCTTCCATAACACGGGCAATTTGTTTGTGCGAAATAATAGGCGCATGCCCTCTGCAGGTAATAAGAACATCTGTTGTCCGCAGTGTATCTGTAAAAGCACCTTCGTCAATAAGACGAAGATCATGACGCTGAGCAAAGGATGGTCCACGGTCACTCACCGAATAGGAAGTAATCTCATCAACAGAACGTTTGCGCAAAGCGGCTACCGTTGCCCCCGCATACGATCCTGTTCCAATAAGAGTAATATTTGCTTGATGAAGAGGAAGAATATTCAAATTTTCCACCATATCAAGCCCGACACTCACCACTGATCGCCCCAAAGATTCAAGGCCATCAATATGCGATACAGTTCGAGCAGAACTCAAAGCAGCAGAAAAAACTCGATCTATCAGTAAGTCGACATAGCGCTTGCGACGCGCTTCATCAAAGGCACGGCGTACCTGCCCCATAATTTCACGCTCACCTTTGACCATTGACTCTAAACCAGCAGCAACACTAAAAAGATGCGCTATTGCTGCGCGATTAACGTGATGCTTCCATGTTGCTAAAAAAGGACATTTTTCCACAAGAGCATCATCATCAAGGTAAGTAGAAAAATACACTTCAACACGATTACATGTCGAAAGGATAAGGAAACCTGATATATCAACATCTGACGCACACGCATCTTCGTATGTATCAATCATGCGGGCAGCTTCAGCAATGACATCTAACTGTGCATGCGTATGAGCCAAAGAGTATACGTGTAACGACATATCTTTTTTATAACACACTTACAGTGATTTATGTTTTTCTTAGGTATTTTTAGAATCATTACATTATGTTTTTCAGGTATTTTACGCTGTTATTCAGGAAAAGCATTTTTGCGACACTTGCCTTTAAAAATAATTTTTTCTTCCTTTTTCACAACATGAACATTGCATATATTCTTTCTTAAAAAATATTTTTATCTACACGCATAAGCATGCGTATAATCTAAAATGTGAACACACAAGTGCAATCTTCTTTTTTAACGACACTCAATGGCGAAAAAGCCAGCCACACGCCCATATGGTTCATGCGCCAAGCAGGGCGCCACCTTCCCGAGTATCACAAGGTACGCGGCACAACAAACATGCTCGACGCCTGCCTTACACCCGAATTAGCATGCGAGTTAACTCTTCAACCCGTTCGACGTTATGGAGTGGATGCTGCGGTATTCTATTCCGACATTATGATTCCGCTAAAAATAGCTGGCCTTGATATCACCATCCAAAAAGGAAAAGGACCTGTTTTTCCTGCACCAACATCAACAACGAACGATGTTAACACGATCATTTCTCATATTGATAACGATTATTCACCCATCACACAAGCAGTTCGCGATGCCTGCAGTGAGCTTGGGAGCACACCACTTTTAGCCTTTGCAGGTGCACCTTTTACTTTAGCGTCATACATCATTGAAGGTGGACCATCAAAAGATCACCTCAAAGCACGTGCTTTCATGAAAAATGATCCTCACAATTGGGATCGTCTCATGACGTGGTGCGCTGAGCGTTCCATCGATTTTTTAGGCGCCCAAATCGATGCAGGCGCATCCGCCTTGCAACTCTTTGATTCATGGGCAGGCTCACTCAATAAAGATGACTACAAACGCTACGTACAGCCATATTCACAAAAAATCTTGCAAGCCTTCCTTCATGTTCCACGTATTCATTTTGCCGTAGGAGCAAGTCATTTACTCGAAGAACTCGCCATAAGCGCAACTGCTGTAGGCATCGACTGGAGAATGCCTTTGAGCACAGCAGCAAAAAAATTGCCACATACTGCACTGCAAGGCAATCTTGACCCTGCTTCACTTTTCTTACCACAAGATCTTCTCGCCAAAGAAGTGGACAACATCCTTCATGAAGGATCACACGCTTATGCCCACATTTTCAACCTTGGCCATGGCATGCCCCCCACCGCATCACCAGATAACGTGAAATTCGTTGTTGACCGTGTACACGAGTCAAAAATTCGCTAAATTACACAATAACGTCTCACGAAGGAAAGAAATGTACCGCAAAAGAGAAGCTGATATTGTTATCATTGGCGGAGGTCTTGCTGGCCTTACTGCCGCATATCAAGCCGTTAAAAAAGGCATAACACCTATTCTTTTAGAAGAACGTGGGCGCCCTGGCGGTTTGGTATGTTCGGGAGCAATCGGCGACGTCACCATCGACATCGGTGCCGAATCGTATGCCATCCGCACACCTACAGTTTCTCAACTATGCAAAGAACTTGGACTTGAAACAGTCAAACCTCAAGGTTCTTCATGGATATGGACCCATAAAAACGGCGGATATCCTGTGCCCATCCCTCATGGAATTTTTGGCATTCCTGCAGATATTAAGGACCCGCTTTTTACTTCCACACTCGTCAACTTAGCAGGCGAACAAGCACTTGAACGCGCTCAACGTGATTTAAGTATGCCTACTCACATTGGCAGCAAATGCAAAGATCTCGGATCTCTTGTGGAAATGCGTTTAGGACGAGCCGTTCTCGACAATTTTGTCACTCCTTTTGCAGGTGGCATTCACGGTGCTCACCCCTCACAGCTTTCATTAGATGTTGTTACTCCGGGCCTGCGCGAAAAGATTCGACAAGAAGGTTCGCTCATTGGTGCTGTGCATGCGATGCGTCCACATCCCGTCCCCGTGGTAGAACAAACGAAAGGCGGAATGTATCGCTTAGTTGAAGCATTACGCGATGCCATAATTCAAGGAGGCGGAAAAATTGAAAACCGCACACATGCTCTTTCTATTGTTCCAGGCATGAATCACAGATGGTCTGTATGGCACACCGATACACAATCGAATCCAGATCCTCACCAACCACCTATCCTCGTCAAAGAAAAAACAGGCATTATCGAAACAGATAAGATCATTATTGCGACACCATCTGACCACGCTCTCAAACTTTTAGGTACAGCCGCTGATGAAGCTCTTTTGGGTAGCGCTGAAATTTTTAATCACGAACTAACAAGCAATATCATCGACACTCTCGATGGTTTCACTCTCCCCAAGGGGTCTCCTATCGCCCATTACACTCTCGTTGTACGCGATAGTGCGCTTGACAGCGGGCCACGAGGTTCGGGCATGCTGGTAACTCCTGCAGAACGCGGCGACACTGCTCGCGTGCGAGCAAAGGCATTAACACACTATTCCTACAAATGGCCTGACACTGTAACAGGAACACCTGAACATACACACGTTTTGCGCGTTTCCTATGGCAGAGCAGGCGAAGATCTTTCATATGTCACTTTAGAGCAGGCTCTTCGGGATGCCTCTACCATGCTCGGCATTACCATTGACCACACTAATCTTGTTGATTCGCGCCTTATTCACTGGGATGGTTCACTAGCCCCTCATACACCAGAATCACGCGAAAAAGTAAAGCGACTTCTTGAGCTCATTGACCAAACAAAAGGTATTGATCTTGCCGGTGCCTGGATCGCCGGTTCTGGAATTGAAGCCGTTATACGCCATTCACAGACACTCATCTAATCATACTAGAAAGACTAATAAGATGATCATTGGAAGTACGCAGCGACCTTTACGCATTGGCACACGCAATTCTGCGCTTGCACGCGTACAAAGCGAAAGTGTTGCTCGTTATTTTGAAAATCACGGTATCAACACAGAACTCGTTCTTGTTACAACGCCAGGTGATTCTTCGCGCGCATCTCTTGCATCTTTAGGCGGGTACGGTGTTTTTGCCAGCACACTTCGCCAAGGCCTTGTTGATCATCAGTGCGATATCGCTGTTCATAGCGCAAAAGATTTACCTGCACACAAGGCTCCTTTGCTTGAAGTAGTTAGCTATCCCAAGCGTGAAAACACTGACGATGTTCTTATTGCGCGCGATAACCTCAAGTTTCATGAGCTTCCGCAAGGGGCACGCATTGGCACAGGATCACCCAGGCGAGCTGGTCAGTTACGCCACCTACGCCCCGATCTTGAAATCGTCGATATTCGCGGAAATGTACCTACACGTATCAAACGCGTCAAAGGCATTGAAAATATTGGCGATGTAACAATTCCTTCCTTCAAAAATAGCGGTCCTAGTTCTAAAGGTATCGAAAGTGAGAAAACTGGAGATTTAGACGGCATTGTTCTTGCTTATGCAGGATTGCACCGCCTCGGTTTAGATTCTTATATCACCGATACATTAGGCTCTACAATCGTCTGTGCCGCAGCACAAGGCGCTCTTGCAATTGAAGTACACGAAGATTTTCTAACAAATGCCGAAACACACAACATTGTTTCACTTTTACGAAAGTTCGACCATCTACCTACACACATTGAAGTACGTGCAGAACAAACCGTTTTGGAAGCTCTTCAAGCTGGATGTTCCGCACCCGTAGGCGTAGAAGCAAAAGTCAAAAACGATAAAAATTCTTGCATACTTCATCTGCACGTTTGCATTGCACATTCCCATTTCATTGAAGAAGAAATACACGTACAGATAGCTGATTCTATAGACACTTTGACACCACTGGATGTCAATAAAGGAATAGATGCATCGCGCACACTTGTTGACAAGCTACGTTCTTCTTATGACGCGATGATTTTTACTGATCTTGACGTGTGCACAAACGATAGCCACCAGCACCAGAAGAGTGGTCAATAGTGCTCTATCCCGAACTTACCGATGTGCATCTTTTCTTAGGAAGAGCTCCACACAGCAACTTAGCACGTGCCTTGAGTGAAAATGGCTTGAATATACACGCCGGAGAATTGACCCACCACATTGTGCGCCCTTCTGCTGAAATTTCTCCTTACATTGACAAGCTTGCACAGGGCGCATATTCATGGGTATGTATTACATCCCCTAAAACTCTAGGCCTCATAAACTCTGAGTGTGCGCATCTCCAACAAGCATTACACAATGCGACCCAGCAAGGAACACAATTTGCAGCTGTTGGGCAATCTACAAAAAAATCAATCGAAGCATACGGGATTGATGTATCTCTTGTTGCAACTTCCCCTTCTAGTGCTGCAGGACTTGTACAAGAATTCATGAAGATAGAAAAGAACAGCATTGATAACCGCCCGATTTTTCTGCCTTCTTCTTCCATAGCTGCACCGCTTTTGCATACTCAATTGGGTTCTATGGGGTGGGAAGTCGATAATGTTCCTGCTTACGACACACTACCCGTCGATTCTTTACCTCACGATATAGTTCATGGATTATCACAGATAAACAGTGGGCAAGAACGATCTTTTTTCCTTGCAACCGCTCCATCAGTGGCGCGCGCGTTTTATGATTTAACAGCCCAATCATACACAAACATACCACCTGCACTTGCTATAGGCACATCTACATACGATACGTTACGCACAGAAGGCTTTCACGTACTCTTCGCTTTTTCACGCCCTGATCCATCTACTATCTGCAGTGAACTTGCCTCTTATCTGCGCTCACATTGATTACTGTTGGTACATACGCGCAAAAATTATAAATCTCCTAAGCTGCGACCATCTTCAGTTTTCCACACAAGCCAGCCATCAACGCTCTGAAGACCGGATTCTTCAACAGCAGCCTCAGTTGGATCAGAATATGCCGTACCGTTCGCAAGAACGATCGTTCCCCATGGCATAATCTGAGCACGTAAATCAATACCTTTGCGACGAGCAATCCAATGAAGCGGCAAAGGTGTTTCATAACGCTTAGCAATTGAAAGCAAGCGCCCCTGCGCTGGTACACTTGATTGAACAGGTTGAACTGGCTTGCCATTATTAACTGAACTATTCATAGCATGTGCACGCGCGCGCCTACTTCTTTGCCTACGATTTTCTTGCCGATCTTCTTGATGTTGACGTATATCTTGCCGAACTTTGTCTCTACGAGAGCGCGCTGAAGAAGATGAAGAAGCATCGTCGTGGAAAAGCATACGCAAACTTTCATCTACCAAATCACGCTCTTGACGAGTGCCTGAAGTTTTCTGTGGAGATGTTTCAACAGAATGTTCATTGTTTGCATTATTCACAGAAACAGGAGGCACACCTGCCAAGGGTGCAGATAAAGGATCGTGATCACCGATGTCTGAAAGACGTTTTACTTCTGAACGAGAAGAAACATGTGGAACAGGAGAACGATCTACCTTGCCTTGTGCCTGCTTTCTACGCGATATGCGCTGTGGTGATACATCATTCGTTACATCGGCCGCTAACGAAGGACTTGGCGCACTCAAAGCACTCGTTGTGGAAAGAGCTGAGGCAGCAGCACGCGTCACTGGTAAAGAGTCATCATCGCTAGACACAGGAGGACGTGAGACGACATCAAAATTACCGAGCGTCATATGTGATGTATCAACAGGTGTTGTTTCTTTTTTCGACGTAACATCTGGAGTCGGTGCCGAATCAGGAGAAGGTGTCTGTTGTTCTGTAACTGCACCTACCAACCCATCAGCGCGAACCTGCATGTTCTGTTCACTCTTTTCTTGGCTGACAGGAGTAAACCATGAATTGGCCGATACTTCTTTATTTACTGCAGGTTTTTCATCTATAGACGCAGAGACAATAGCTTTCTTAACAGGAGTTTTCTTCTTCCCATTCGCTTGTGAGCGCTTTTGAGCTGCTTCTTCTGCTTGAGCAGCACTTGCTTGTTGAGGTCGTTTTACCGATTGCGGACGTGGACGCTGATGCGGCGAAGAAGAAGGCTTTTCAGTCTTCTTATCAAGTTCATCAGACGAATCAGAAGAATCATTGACCACAACAGCTGGTTGAGCAACAATCGGGCGTATTTGCCCTGTTGTCACAACATCTTCAACATACACTGAAGGTTGATGAGGGTGAGACTGCGAGTCATCACTACCTTCCACACGCATACGTGCCCCATCTTTGAGGAAACGTGAAAACTGGGATGCTGGTGGCTTGACCTGATCGAGAGAAACGAGAACTTTCGATCCAGAATCAATGATAGAGGCAACATAGACACGCACACCTGCAGTAGCTAAAGCATTAACAGCTGAGCGCACATCATCATCAATGGCTAA
>JAGBKC010000059.1 GCA_017934115.1 Actinomycetaceae bacterium
ATCCTTCAAAGAACCAAAGGGATTCGTAATCATCGCTGCCGAAACATTACGTATTTCCTGCTTTTGAGGCATAGGAGCAGCTTGAGCACCAGCAGATATTTTCTTCAATGCAGATGCGAGCGCCAGAGGATCAGCTGTTAATTCTGCCCCATCATGGTCAGCCTCATACTCACATGTGCGCGATATAGCCATCTGAACTAAAGACGCGGCAATAGGAGCAAGAAAACTCATCAACAGCCCACCAACAATACCACCGTTATTGCGTTCATCGTTACGCCCCGAAAACATGCTTGCATACATTGCCATCTGAGCAATCGACGTAATAATAGAAGCAAGGCCTGCAGCAATCGAGGAGGTCAAAATGTCGCGGTTATACACATGAGAAAGCTCATGACCTAAAACACCGCGAAGTTCGCGCTCATCTAAAATATCGAGAATGCCTGTTGTTACACATACGGCTGCATGTTTTGGGTCACGCCCTGTTGCAAAAGCATTCGGCGAAGATGTATGAGCAACATACAATTGCGGCATTGGCTGACCTGCGCGACTTGATAGCTCATGAACAATGCGATAAAGTTGCGGCATTTCATGAGAGGTCACCTCGCGCGCATTCATCGAACGTAACGCCAATGACGCACTATTCCAATAAGAATATGCAATTCCACCAAGGGACACAACAAGCGAAATAATAATGAAAACACTATTTTGAAGCATATAGCTAAATACCCACCCAATGGCCATCACAAAGGCAACCATAAGCCCCAGCAAAAAGGCTGCCTTGATGTTATTTTGCGTTACTCTTTTTGTTTTCAGCATAGTTATAAGAATACCTGTGATGATACGAGCAGAGTTATTTTTCTTTTCTCAGCGCAAAAAAAAGAAGGGCACCACGCACCCTTCTTTCTACAAATTTTCACCTTAATGGAGTTTTAATAAAGTTTTCCATCATGATCTTCACCGCGCGAAACAGCCGTCATTGTTTCACGTTCAACGACTTTAACGCGCGTGCGCCCACGCTGAGCTCCTAATTCTTTCTCGAAAGCTTCCAGAAGCTCCCAGCCTTGCCACGTTGTATAACGTGTTGACCGCTCATCTAAAAGCACTCGCAAGCCCTCAAAACCATTACCTGATCCCTTTGCAGCCAAAAGACCAGCTTCAGCATCTTCAACAATACAATCGATCGTTTCACGTGCATCCGATTTTGTTGAACCAATAAGCCCCACAGGTCCACGCTTGATCCATCCGGTAGCATATAAACCGGTGATAATTTCCTCCCCGCGCATAACACGACCTGCAACGTTAGGAACAACTTTCTTTTTTCCATCAAAAGGAGCACCATCAATCGGAGATGAAGCATAACCAATAGCGCGGTACACTGCTTGTACAGGGTAGTCAATCATCTCGCCTGTACCCTTTACACTTCCATCACCTTGAAGAGCCATGCGTTCCATACGCACACCTTCCACATGTTCATCACCCAAAATTTCCACTGGCTGCTGCAACATGTGGATATGGATACGGCGTGAAGCCGTAAGCTCTTCAGGCTCTTGGAATACCCAATTCGTTAATTGGTCAACAACTTGCTTTGTCATCTTAGAGTCTTCAATAGCCTTTTCAGATGCCACATCGTAATCAAAATCTTCAGGATAAACAATAATGTCAACATCTGGAACATGACCGAGTTCGCGCAATTCCATTGGTGTAAACTTTACTTGAGCAGGCCCGCGGCGCCCGAACACATGCACATCTGTAACAGGATTATTCTTCAAACCTTCGGCAACATTATCAGGAATTTCCGTCACCATCATATCTTCGGCATGCTTCGCTAAAACACGAGCAACATCCAATGCAACATTGCCTACACCGAAAACAGCGATCTCTTTTGCTTGCAAAGGCCATGTACGTGGATAATCTGGGTGGCCATCATACCAAGAAACAAAATCAGCAGCACCGTAAGATTCCGGCAAATCAACACCAGGAATATTCAAATCCGCATCAGCATCTGCACCTGTGGCAATGATAATGGCATCGTAATATTCACGTAACTCATCCAAAGTGACATCACTACCGATATTGATATTGCCATAAAAATGAATATCTCCGCGTTTTAATGTGTTATACAAGGCATCAATAATTGCCTTAATTCGCGGATGATCCGGCGCAACGCCATAACGCACCAACCCGTATGGCGCAGGAAGACGTTCAAATAAATCAATTGATACATCCAGCTTTGACTTCGATAAAATATCGGAAGCATAAATCCCTGCTGGCCCTGCACCAATAACAGCAACATTCAATGTTTTCATGAACCCACCTTTACACAATTTGCATAATACGCATATTTTATAATCTTTCCTCTTCTATGAAAAGTGGCGGAACATACATGCTCCACCACATCATAAAGACTTATTTTTTAATACGCAGATGTAAACAAGCTTGTGACCGATCCGCCTTCGAAAATTTCGCGAATTGCCTGAGCCAATACAGGCGCGATCGGCAACACCGTCAAACCATCAAAACGCTTTTCTTCTTCAATTGGCAAGGTATCAGTAATAACAAGTTCACGCAAACCACACGTACTCAAGCGTTCTATTGCAGGGCCGGAGAGAACACCATGCGTAGCCGCAACGATAACATCTTTTGCACCAGCTTCCAAGACAACTTTTACCGCACCTGCAATTGTGCCAGCAGTATCAATAAGGTCGTCTACAATGATGGCAGTTTTACCAGAAACATCACCAACAACTCGATTTGCTTTTGCCATATTCGGACGATTAATATCACGTGTTTTATGCACAAACGCCAAAGGAACACCACCAAGACGCTTACCCCATTTTTCAGCCACTTTGATGCGCCCAGCATCTGGAGAGACAACAACAGCCTCGGATGGGTCAATACGGGTTCGCACATAATCAACCAAGGTAGGCAATGCCCACAAGTGATCAACTGGACCATCAAAGAAACCTTGAGCTTGCTCTGCATGCAAATCAACACTCATAATTCTGTCTGCACCAGCAGTTTTATAAAGATCTGCAATCAAACGAGAAGAAATAGGTTCGCGTCCTAAGTGTTTTTTATCTTGACGTGCATACGGATAGCACGGCATCACTGCAGTAATACGCGCAGCAGAGGCACGCTTAGCAGCATCAATCATAATAAGATGCTCCATCACCCATTTGTTAATAGGGGCAGGATGAGATTCAAGAATAAAAACATCAGCACCACGAATAGATTCCGTGAAACGAACGTAAATTTCTGAATTCGCAAAATCTCGAGCATCGACGGGAAGTAATTCAATGCCAAGTTCTTTGGCTACATCGTCTGCTAATTGCATATGTGCACGTCCAGTAGCTAAAACAAGACGTTTATTTGTAGCCATGTTAATTCCCGTCATTCCATTCTCCTTTAAATTGGCATAGGTGAAACAATCTTAGTCTACTTGAGGATGTCCTTCAGATTTCTTTTTTTTGTGATTTCCTTACCTCATTTTTGTGCAGACACACATCAGTTCACTGAGTGCGTGAACGCATAATATTTCGCAATTCTTCTAACTGTTCTGGAGTGTTACATCCCTGTACCTGCGTTGAATCTTCAACAACATATGCACCTACACCAGCACCCGATTCATACGCCTTTTCCAAAACATCAGTCAAATACATTTCACCTTGGGAATTATTCGTATCAACACTTTGCAAAGCTTCATATAAAAATGCCATATCAAAAACATAAGTAGAAGTATTAACTTCTTTAATAGCACGTTCTTCTTCACTAGCATCTTTGTGTTCAACGATTGCACATACCTGCCCCTGAGCATCACGCTTCATACGCCCATATCCAGTAGCGTCATCAAGAACAGTTGTTAAAACGGTAACCGCGTTCCCCTCAGAATTTTCGGCCAGTTTTTTCAATGTGGAAGAAAAAATAAGTGGCGTATCGCCAGCAACAACAAGACACTTGCCTTGCAATTTTTCCGTTTTTTGTAATTCTTCAAGAGCACACCACACAGCACGCCCAGTTCCAGGAATATCATCCTGATGAGCAATGAGTACATCCGGCAGACATTCACGCGCATGCTCAGCTACTTTTTCGGCCTCATGCCGAACAACAACAACGATTTTTTTAGGATCGATTTCATTTGCCGTTTCAATGACGTGACCTAAGAGTGTACGTCCACACATATCATGCAAAACTTTCGGCAGTGACGACTTCATACGTGTACCTTGCCCGGCCGCCAAAATAATAACTACATCAACTCCCATATTTCTCTCCTCCATTCTCTGCACTCACCTTACCAAAGGACAAAACATATAACTAAAAATATCTTCTTATAATGACACAACCTCATCACAATATGAATGCAAAGATTCATCATGGGTCACAAGAATAACTGTTTTACCATTCTTTTGTTGCGCTTGAAGCAGTTCCATCACCATATTGGAATTTTTCTTATCAAGAGAACCTGTAGGTTCATCAGCTAAAATAACAGGTGAATCGTTTATAAAAGCACGAGCAAGAGCTACGCGTTGGGCCTGACCACCCGAAAGTGTATATATCTTTTGTTTTAGTATGCCTTCTAAACCAACTTGCTCTAAAGCTTCCTCCATACGTTTTTTATCTCTCGTTACGATACGCAAATTTTCTTCAACAGTTTTATCCTCTAATAAAGCAAAATTTTGAAAGATATACGAAAACTCATTTCGACGCATTTTCAGGCCTTCGCGTGCAGTTTTCTTTACGGCCATCTCCTTATAGATATACGTACCACTATAATCACAATCAAGCATTCCTATGATGTTAAGAATCGTTGTTTTACCTGAGCCCGATGGACCAGTTAATCCAACCATTTGGCCAGGATGAACCGAGAAATAAAAATCAGAAAAAACACTTTTTTCATCAAAATTTTTTGATATTCCTTTTAGTTCAACGAGAGCACGCATTCATTGACCTTTCACAATAGAAACAATATTTTTTAGTGCATATTTACGGGCATACAAATAAGCATAAGCTCCAGTTACGAAGAAAATACAACAAGAAAACATATACATATACCACTGAGCGTTCTGAGTTAAAAGAATAATCCAACTACCTACCACGCCAATACCATAAAAAATAAAAGGAATATAATAAATACTATTGATATTTTTTCCATGTAAATACCGCACTGCAATTTCATTCTTCTTAGTCGTTACAATAACCGATGTTGACGTAAACGTCATAACAATAAATACAACCGCAGAAAAGAGAGAAGAATAGAGCGCGATAGTGTATAGATAATAAATATCATCAATATCTTTTTCATATGGTTGGATTTTACTTACTGGAGTAACTAAATCAGATAATCCATATTCATGAACCAAGGCATTCATTTCATCAAGAGAAACAGAAGAATACGCATATCCGCCAGTAAAAGCATCCATCACATTACTCATATAATAAGGATTGCGTTGAAAGAACTCATAAGGGTGCCCCACAATATATATTTTGTTATAAGTTTTTGTAAAAAATGTTTCTACATCACCGTTGTTTCTTGTGACAGTAGAATAGTCCACGTATTCAATAGAAGTATCATCATCTATAGTAATAACATTAATCTGAGATATATCAAGTTCTATATCACTCAACAGAATATTGATATCTCTAACATATTGTTGAGGCACAAGAACGTTAACCATATCTTTTTTTAATACAGGGCGGTCAAAAGAAAAATTTGCTTTTTCATAGTACGTATCATTCATATAGATAGCTTTCGACTCTATTGCCATATCATCGACACTTGTATTTTCGTAATTAATATAGCTCGGTTCACAATAATAAATATTTCTCTCATTATCCAAAGCGGTGTACAAATTCGTAAAATTCTCTTCTTTCTTTTTGATCATTAGTCAAAGAATCAAAAACTTGCGCGTTCGTACCATAAAATGTATGTTTATTTAGCAAAAAAGAAATTTTTTCTACCTCTTTTTCCATTGTGTCATAGGCGTCGTAATACTGCGTAACCATGTGCACAACCAAAGGAAAAACAAAAAAAATAAGTGATTGAAAAGCTATAAAACTTATGTATACATCAAAGGAAAAAGTATTATTTTTCAAAAAGCCAACAATATGACGCACACGAATTACAGCAAAAGTCAGAGCATATACACACAAAATAAACAATGAAACGATAAGACTTAGAGCCACATAAAACTTTACATATATAAAAGTAAAGTCATAGTGTTCAATTACAGCGCAATATATAGCATATCCAAAAAAGAACACAAGTGACACAGCAGCAGAATCTCGAGCGATTTTCAACGCATATACGTGAAAAACACGCACAAAAGAAACACCATGCAAAGCATATAACGACCTCTTTTTTGACTCAAAACTAACAACAGCACCAGCACATAGAACACTAAAAGCAAAAAAATAGCTATTGCATATATATTTTGTATAAAAAATTCCGAGGGATTATTTTTATAAGGATTCTCCTTTGGAAAAAAGATAATATCATTGCCATTCGTCAATGAAGATAGAGAGCCTCTAACAAAAATATACCCGCCTGACTGCGAAAAGGTATCTATCGACGCAAGGTCATCGCGCAAATACAAAATGTCAGAAAAACTAGTATTCTTTTTATCAATAACCTCTTTGAAAAAATAGCGAATATGAGTGACCTCATATTCCTTATTTTCAGGGCGCAAAAACATAAAAAACATCATCTTCTTTTTCTAAGACTTCATACACCCGTTGAACAGTTGAACCATGAAAATTATCTATTGAATACGTAGTGTAACCTTCAAAAGTTTCATTTATCTGATACTGAACAAATAAAGGACGAACCATTATAAAAGTCAATAAAAAAAAGAGAAAACAAAAAAAAAAAA
>JAGBKC010000060.1 GCA_017934115.1 Actinomycetaceae bacterium
ATACCCATCAAATACTGCATCAGGGGCAAAATCATTCCACCGTATCCTCGCCAGCTTCTTCTTCTACACGAAGTCCAAGTTGAGCAAGAATCTTATTATTGATCTCTTCTGCAAGTTCAGGGTTATCTTTCAAGAAGTTACGTGCTTTTTCTTTACCTTGGCCTAGTTGATCACCCTCATACGTAAACCATGAACCTGATTTGCGAATGATACCATTATCCACTCCCATATCAATAATGGAGCCTTCACGTGAAATTCCCTGACCATAAAGAATATCAAATTCTGCTTGCTTAAATGGTGGAGCCATCTTATTCTTTACCACCTTGACGCGTGTACGGTTACCGACAGGTTCACCGCCATCTTTCAAAGTTTCAATACGCCGCACATCAAGACGCACAGAAGAATAGAATTTCAAAGCTTTACCGCCAGTTGTGGTTTCAGGATTTCCAAAGAAAACACCAATTTTTTCACGCAACTGATTAATAAAAATAGCCGTTGTGCCTGATGCAGAAAGCGCGCCGGTAATTTTACGAAGAGCTTGACTCATTAAACGAGCTTGCAAGCCAACATGGGAATCACCCATTTCCCCTTCGATTTCTGCCTTTGGAACAAGCGCAGCAACGGAATCAACAACAATGATATCTAAAGATCCAGATCGGATAAGCATATCAGCAATTTCCAGTGCTTGCTCACCGGTATCAGGCTGAGAAACAATCAACGCATCAGTATCGACGCCAAGTTTACGTGCATATTCAGGATCTAAAGCATGTTCTGCGTCAATGAATGCAGCAATTCCGCCATTCTTTTGTGCATTTGCCACCGCATGCAAGGCAACTGTTGTTTTACCAGAGGATTCTGGCCCGTAAATTTCGATCACACGTCCTCGTGGCAAACCGCCAATACCTAAAGCAACATCAAGTGCAATAGAACCAGTTGGAATAACTTGAACGCTTGCAGATGGTGCATCGCCCAAACGCATAACGGAACCTTTACCAAACTGCTTATCGATTTGACCCAGTGCAGCTTCTAACGCTTTTGCTCTGTCTTCCATTTTGACAGCCATATTCCAACCTTCCCTGTATAAACGCCGCTCGACGCAGCACGCAACTTAGCAGATCATTAACGTTTTTATCCTCACCGAATAACTACGAAGCACAGCTTATGCGCGATCTTACGCAAAATAACAGACCATTTTTTCACGTGGATATCATGTGCCCTGTTTGTGCCTGTGAACAGCCTACAACTCACAAAAAGCGAAAACTTATACAAATTCGGGCGTGTTGTTTATGGCATTCCCCCTACACCTACTTTTCACAAAGAACTTATGACGGCGCGCATGCATCACACATATCAACAAATCAAGTAAAGTGCTGGTGTGAGTTCTTTCTTTCAACATTTCAAAAAAAACATAACCAATAATACCAACAAGGGCATTGAAGAAAACAGTGCCTCATCTGCTTCATCACCAGATGAAACACCACAAGATACACACACATCTGCTGACGTGCCAGAAAAGAGCGACACCACGCCTGAAGAAATATCTACTCAAAGACCGTCTACCTCACCAAAAGATACACAAAAAGACTCACAAAGCCACCAAGAAGAAGAAACTTATCGAAAGAACAAATACAACCTTGCTCAGGCGTATAAGAAATGGTATGAAGAACTCTCAAGCGATACAGAAACGGTAGATATCTCTATCAATAACCCCACCGTTGTTGACCTCTCACAGCTTCATCCCACAGGAAGTGCGCGCCTTTTTGGCGGCTCTCCCACGAGGCTCACATCTCTTATTCGCGAAGAACAAGCGCAGCGCAATGCTATGCGCCGAATGGAACGCCTCCAAGAAAAGGTCAATGAACTTCACAAAGAACA
>JAGBKC010000061.1 GCA_017934115.1 Actinomycetaceae bacterium
CCGCTACTGCACAAACACTGACCATCGAGCAAATTAAGGAAGCTGCACAAAAGAATGCTGATGTTAATAATGATGGGCAATTATCTGATGAAGCAAAAGGCGAAGATGGTAACGCTCCTGAAAATGCGTCTGATGAAGCATGGATTACAGAAAAAGTTCTTTACGATTTTTATGTCTTAGATTGTGCGAATGAAAAAGAACTTTCCCAATTGGGCAATGATGATCCTAAGAAGGCAATGGCATCATGTTCTGCTGAAGGCGATGCAAAATATATTTTAGGTCCTTCAGAAATCGAGGGAACTAGTATAACTCAAGCGTCTTCTGCTTTTGATAATCAAGGCGGACGAGGCTATATCGTTAATATTTCTTTTGATAATAAAGGTGCAGATATTTTTGCCGAGGTAACAAAGCGATTGGTAGAGCTAGGAGATAGCGCAAGTCCTCGTAACCAGTTTGCTGTTGTTTTGGACGGCAAGGTTATATCAGCTGCATCTCCAAGTGAAGTTATTAGTGGTGGTAATGCACAAATTTCCGGTGGTAATTTTACTAAAGCATCAACTCAGGCTTTAGCGAATAAGCTATCTTTTGGTTCTTTGCCTTTGCAATTCTCAGTTCTTTCTGATGATAAAGTTTCGGCGACCTTGGGCTCTGAATCTTTGAAAGCTGGTCTTTATGCAGGTGCAATAGGTATTCTTCCTATTGTTTTTTATTTGCTGTGGCAGTATCGCGGTTTAGGCATTATTGCTATTGGCTCGATTACTCTTGCGATTGGCCTGTCCTATTTTACCGTTAGCCTTTTATCATGGCTGATCGGTATGCGTTTATCTCTTGCAGGTGTTGTTGCTCTTATCATTTCCATTGGTATTACAGCTGACTCTTTTATTGTCTTCTTTGAACGTATTCGAGATGAATTACGTGAGGGGCGTCCGATTGTTTCTGCTGTTTCTCATGGGTGGGAACGTGCAAAGCGTACTGTTATTGTTGCTGACTCTGTTAATCTTTTAGCTGCTGTTGTGTTGTATTATCTTGCTGTTGGATCGGTGCGAGGGTTCGCTTTCACACTTGGTTTAACAACTTTGTTGGATCTTGTTATTATTCTTCTTTTCACGTATCCATTGATGGATATTTTAGTGAAGAAGACTCGATTCTTTGGTGAAGGTAAAAAATTATCAGGTTTGGATGCAAGTTCTGCTCAGCGTGTTGCAACATATAGAGGTAGAGATTCTTTTGTAGCAGTAGAGACATCGTCTTCTTCATCTCGAGATGTAGATTCTTCTGAACCTAACATGTCTCTTGCAGAAAGGCGTGCGCGTGCTCGCCGTAAAACACCCAAAGGTGTATCAGTCAACCAAGTAGCAGGCGTCAACGAAGGTCGTGGTGAGTAATATGTCTTTGAAACAAATTAGTGATGAACTTTATACAGGTAAACGCTCTATCGATTTTATTGGAAAGCGAAAGATTTGGTTTTCTATTTCCATTGTTCAGATCATTGTTTCTCTTGTTTCATTAGGTATAAGAGGCCTGAATCTAGGGATTGAATTTACAGGTGGATCCCAAATAACTATTTCTAATGTAAAGAACACTGATCAGTCATTAGCGCAGAATGTTATTAAAGATTATCCTGGCGGAGATGCTGTACGTGTTTTACAAGTGGGCGATACAAGTATTCAAATTCAGTCTCCACAAGACGATTTAACATCAAAGCAGATTGCGGAAATTTCTGAAAAGCTTGCTCAAGCGTATTCAGTGAGTGTTGACGATATTTCTTCTACAGCGATTGGTAGTTCATGGGGAAGTGACATGTCGCGCAAGGCGTTAGTGGGCTTCCTTGTTTTTGTGGCCCTAGCTGTTATTGGTTTGGCTATCTACTTCCATTCAGTTGGTAATTCTGTTGGTGCAATTCTTGCCTTATTTAATGATCTGGTTATTACTGTGGGAGTTTATGGCTTGCTAGGTTTTGAAGTCTCACCTTCATCAGTTATTGGGCTTCTTACTGTTCTTGCGTATTCTTTATACGATACAGTTGTTGTGTTTGACAAAGTGCGAGAAAATACAACAAAGCTTCTTGAGCAAAAGAAGACAACCTTTGCTGAATATGTGAACTTAGCTGTCAATCAAACTCTCATTCGTTCATTGAATACATCTGTTACATCACTGTTGCCGGTCGCATCTATCTTATTTATTGGTGTGTACTTTTTTGGTGCAACAACATTGCGTGATCTTGCTTTAGTAATGTTTGTTGGACTCATTTTGTCAACATTATCATCTGTATTTATTGCATCTCCGCTTGCTGTTGTTATTGCGCAACGTAATGAAGATATTAAAAAACATACAGATATGGTATTGAAATTACGTAGTGAAGAAAGTGTACAAACATCAGAAAAGAAATCTAAGAAAACAAAGAAACGTGCCTCAACGCAAAAGTGAAAGGTAAAAGTGTGAACGTAGAAGATATGAATGCTTCTTTTTCACTTTCTTTACGCGAAAAAGTTGCTTCACTGATACGGGATGTTCCTGATTTTCCGCAAGCCGGTGTTTTATACCGTGATATTACGCCTTTGCTTGCAGATGGTGATACTTTTTCATCTCTTATAAAAGAATTTGCTCAGTTATATGAGGGAAAGATTGATGCAGTTGCAGGTCTTGATGCGCGTGGTTTTATTCTTGCTTCTCCAATAGCTGCTCAACTAGGCGTCGGAATGATTGCTGTTCGTAAAGCAGGCAGTTTACCAGGCCCTGTTATTGGTACAGATTATAGCTTGGAATATGGAACTGCCCGTTTTGAACTTCATGATTTTACTGTAAAGAAGAATCAACGTATTTTGATTGTTGATGATGTTCTTGCGACAGGAGGAACAGCTGGAGCTGCGGTACAGCTTATTGAGCGTGCTGGAGCTGATGTTGCAGGCTTATGTTTTCTTCTTGAATTAAAAGTATTGAAAGGGCGTGAAGGTTTACTTGGCGACTATGATGTGCAAATCCTTTGCGTGCTGTAAAAACTTTTGATGTGTTTAGGTCTTGCTTTTAGGAAACAAGACCTAAACACATCAAAAATAAATGACTATTATTGCACTATGGCAGGCCAAAATGAGGATGTTAGTGTAGGGCGCGTTCGATCCAGATTTGGATGGTTAGCAGGGCGTCCTTCTTTGAATGTTCCTGTTCTTCTTGAACCCCTTATGAATGCTCTAGGTGTCCGCCATGTTAATAAAGAACGAATTGTACTCGCCTTTCAAGAAGCGAATCATCATCACGCTGATCAAAAACGAAAATCAGGAGAACCATATATCACTCACCCAGTGGCAGTTGCTACTATTTTGGCTGAAATTGGCATGGATGAAGATACGATTGTGGCTGGACTTTTGCATGATACTGTAGAAGATACATCGTGTACATTACAAGATATTGAGGAAAAGTTTGGTCTTACTGTTGCTCTTTTAGTTGACGGGGTTACAAAACTTGATAAAGTTGAATTTGGTGATGCTACCCAAGCAGAAACTTTGCGCAAAATGGTCATTGCCATGTCAAAAGATATACGCGTTCTTTTGATTAAATTGGCTGATAGATTGCATAATGCTCGCACATGGAAATATGTTCCTTCTGCTAATGCGCAAAAGAAAGCAAAAGAAACTCTCGAAATTTATGCTCCTTTAGCTCATCGTTTGGGTATGAATTCTATTAAGTGGGAATTAGAGGACCGTTCTTTCCACGTTCTCTATCCATCTGTTTATGATGAAATTGCTCGCCTTGTCGCTGAACGCGCTCCACAGAGAGAAGCGTATATTTCGAAAGTTCAGCGCATATTAGAACAAGAACTTAAAGGCGCAAAAATTAAATGTACTATTACTGGGCGACCTAAACACTACTATTCCATTTATCAAAAGATGATTGTGAGAGGAAAAGATTTTGAAGATATTTACGATCTGATAGGTTTGCGTATTCTTGTAGATACGATTCCTGATTGTTATGCGGTTTTAGGAGTAGCAAATACAATGTTCACTCCTATTCAGGGAAGAATCAAAGATTATATTGCTACTCCAAAATTTAATTTCTATCAATCTATTCATACTACTGTTATCGGTCCTGATAAGCGTTCGTTGGAAATTCAGATACGCACACATGATATGCATAAGCGCGCTGAATACGGTGTGGCGGCTCATTGGCGTTATAAAGAGGATGCGCCAGTAAGTAATAAAAACTCTGCAGACACTCGTCGAAACGATGATAATACTCAATTAGAGTGGTTACGTCAATTGGTCGATTGGCAGCGTGAAACTGCTGATCCTGCTGAGTTTCTTGATTCGTTACGCTATGAGATTTCAGGACATAAGGTATATGTCTTTACTCCGAAAGGTAAAATTTTAGAATTACCTGTTGGAGCAACACCTGTGGATTTTGCTTATGCTGTTCATACTGAAGTTGGCCACCACACTGTAGGAGCGCGTGTTAATGATCGATTAGTGACTTTGAATTATCAACTTGAATCTGGCGATAACGTTGAGATCATTACCTCGAAAAATCCTCATGCTGGTCCTTCTCAAGGCTGGCTAGATTTTGTTGTTTCCCCTAAAGCTAGAGCAAAAATAAAAGTGTGGTTTAAGAAATCTCGTAGAGAAGAGGCTATAGAATCAGGGCGCGACAAACTTGCTAAAGCTATTCATCGTAAGAATCAGCCAGTTCAACGATTAATGAATCATGATACGCTTAAGGGGGTTGCAGGAGATTTCTCTCGTAAGGATGTCGATGACCTTTATGTTGCTATTGGTGATGGTGCTGTTTCTGCTGAAGCTGTTGTTCGGAAAATTATTTCTTCCTATGGCGCTCAAGATACTAACGATGATGTCTTTGTAGATGATATAGTTCCGACTCGTATTCATCATAGACGTACATCTTCAGGTGATAGTGCGGTAGTTGTTCAGTCACTTGAATCAACGGATATGCTTGTGAAGTTAGCAAAGTGTTGCACACCTGTTCCACCTGATAAAATTATTGGCTTTGTGACTCGCGGCAATGGTCTTTCTATTCACCGAGAAGATTGCGCTAATGTCGTCTCATTGAAACGAGAACCTGAGCGTTTCATAGATGTTGCGTGGTCATCTGATACTGATGCAACATTTCTTGTGCATGTTCAGGTTGAGGGACTTGATCGGCACGGACTCCTTTCTGATGTTTCTCGTGTTTTAAGTGATTCTGGTGTTAACCTCCTTTCTGGGTCTATTTCTACATCTGATGATCGTATTGCGCGCTCGTCTTTTGTTTTTGAGATGGCAGATCCGCAGCATTTAGCGAGCATTCTTAAAGAATTAAGAAAGATTGAAGGTGTTTATGATGCCTACCGTGTGACAAGCTCGCATAAAGGTGATAATAAGCGGGTTCGCTAAGATTCGTTATAGTGCGAATGAACAATTTTTATAAAACGGTTTTCCGCTGCTTTTATTTTTATGCGTTTTCGTTCGTCAATAAAATGATCGAGGACGCTATCGTAACTACACATATTATTCGTACGCAATACTTCAAAGGCTGTGAAAATATCTTCGTCTGATCGTGCGTAGATACATAAATCAACGAGAGAACATTCGGGTGATGTAAGAGCGAGAGAGTTGAGGTTTGTTAGACATTTTTTATCCAGCCTTCGATGAGAATAAATCAGATGATGGGAATGTGTTGGGTGTATGAGATATATGCTTTGTGATGATGCGGGTAAGCTCAATCCGGTATAAATCCATATTGCCGTATATAAACCCGGTATGTAATCGCTGCGAGGGATATGCTTTTTTATATAGTGAGCGCGAACATTGGGATATTTAGCTAGATCTGATGGAATGCAGTGATACTGAAAATAGGGAAGTAATAGTCCATCTTTTATAAGACATTGACGTTCATTGGCGTCTTTGAAGTTGATCTCTTCATGACTAGCCGGTTCTTTTGATTGTGTAATCGACATGCATTAATTGTTACGTATAAAAAAATGATGTGCTATGTTTGTGCACAGCACATCATTTTCGTAAAATGTAATCACAGTTCTTCTTTTGTTAACTGTTCAAGCCAGGCAGAACGTGCTGCTTTATCTTCTTCTAAAGAAGCGACTTTATCGTCATCTCCTCTTTCTTTTGCTGCAGCGATTTCTTGATCGAGTTCTTTCAGAAGTTTTTCTAGTTGAGCGACCATGCCATCGTTACGTTGCTTCTTTTGAGGATCTGTTCTGTTCCATTGCTCAGTTTCGGCGGCATGAACAGCATTTTCTATGTCGCGTAGACGTTTTTCTGTTCGATTCATATCTGCGCGAGGTACCATTCCGATTTCTTCCCAGCGGTCTTGTATGGAATGTAGAGTCGTCTTTGCTTGTTCAAGATCGGTAATAGGAAGAATCTTTTCTGCTTCTTCAATGAGTTGTAGTTTTTTTTCGAGATTTGCTTCGAACTCTTTATCACGTGAATCGAAGAACTCTTTGCGTGCATCAAAGAATTTTTGTTGTGCCGTATGGAAACGATTCCAAAGTTTGTCGTCTTCTTTGTGAGATGCACGCCCGGCCTTACGCCACTGATCCATAAGGGAGCGGAACTCAGAAGCTGTATGCGACCAATTGGTAGAATCTTGTAATTCTTCTGCCTTCTTAATAAGGGAATTTTTTGTGGCAATTACTTCGGCGCGCTTAGCTTCCAGTTGTGAGAAATGCTGGCGGCGCATACGGTCAAATTGTGATCGTGCACGTGAGAAGCGATGCCACAATTCTTCTTCAGTTGGGCGATCAAGGCGTGGATCTTCCTTTTGTGCCTTCTGCCATGATTCAAATAGCTGACTCAATTCTTCGCGGAAGTTACGCCAATGAATTTTCTGAACGTCTGTTGAAGCGATTTCTTCAGCACGCTCAACGATTTTTGTTCGCTTTTCTATAGCTTTTTGCTTTGCTTCTTCACGTGCTTTCTTTAATTCTTCTTTATGTGTATTGATTTTTTCTTCAAGAGAATGAGCATAAGAACGTAAAGAATCGATATCGCCTATAAATGCTGGTTCTTTAAGTTGTTCTGTGAGGCGTTTAAGTGATTTTAATGAATCTTCAGGAGATACGTGAGAGATACGAGATTCAAGAAGTTTGATTTGTGATTCTAAATCTAAAAATCGGCGTGCGTAGAGTTCAAGAGCTTCTTTTTTACTTCCACCTGCTGCATACTGACCGATAATTTTTTCACCTTCAGCAGTTCGTTGCCATACGTTTCCATCGTCATCGACACGCCCCCATGAAGAAGCGCGATTTAAAGCGTCAGCATCAATGGAAAGCGAAGTGCTTGCATGCTTAGGTGCCATAGGGCGTGGATGTGATACAGGTTTTTGAGGTTTTGGTGCTTGAGGAGTATTGGAGTCAGAAGTCGATTCAGGTGCTTTTGTTTCTTTTTCAGTAGTTTTTTCGTTTGTTTGAGAGGTTGTGTTATTTACTACTGCATTTTCCTCTGGTGTGCTAATAGTAGTATTTTCAGTCGTATCGTTTGTGTTTGTCGACTCAGACATATTGTGCTCCTTAGTGGAGACGGCTGTGTGCCGTGCGTTGCTAACAATTATTCGTGTATATTCTACTTACTTTTTTGTTTATTTTCTATTCTTGGCATTTTATGTGTTGTCCCATGTTACATAGCGCTGATATATTTCTTTTTAGCTTTGTTTTGTACAATAGTGATGTGCTTGTTTTTCGATATATTCATACTCTTTTGAAAGCAAATACTTATATTTTTGCTGATTCACAGAAAAAGAAGGCTCTTGTTATAGATCCAGGAGCTGGATCTGCCCAGTGGGTGAAGAAAATTCTTCATATTTATTCCTTAGATTTGTCGGGAGTGCTCTTAACTCATGGGCATGCAGATCATTGTTGGGATGTTGGTGTTGTAGCAACTGACGATACTCCAGTTTTTATTGCTGATCCTGATATGTATCGTTTGGATAATCCTGCATATTTTACAGGTATGGAGGCAGGTGCTTTTATATCTGAGTCAGGCCACGATTGGATAAAACCTATGAATATTCAATCTTTACCGAGTTCTCTTTTAACTGGAGGAGGTGCTCAAATAGTTGCTGGAGTTCCACTGCGTGCACTTCCTAGTCCAGGACATACGGAAGGTTCATGTGTGTTTTTAACACAGTTTTCCTGTGAGCCTCTAGATGGTACTTTTGATATGTCTGCTGTGGTTACATCAGGGGCTTCGCATCAATTTTTGATAACAGGAGATGTTCTTTTTCATGGTTCAGTGGGGCGTACTGACTTACCTGGAGGGAATGAAAAAGAAATGATAGAAACTTTACGAACACTAAGCTCGGTATTTGATCCGCGATGCGTTATTTTGCCTGGACATGGTAACATATCAACACTAGAGAGTGAAATCAATGAAAATTTTTATATGAAGCAAGTTTTAGGTAAAGTATAAAGGTAATATATATACAACATTATTTTTTCCGAAAGGTCTGTGAATGAAAATTAAGCCTCTTTCTGTTTTCCCGAATGGCTCCCTCAAGATCGTATTATTGAACAACATGTTCTTGACCGTGTGCGAACTACATTTGAATTGCATGGGTTTTCTTCTATAGAAACACGTGCTGTTGAGCCGCTAGAGCACCTATTGAGTAAAGGGGAAACATCTAAAGAGGTTTACACCTTACATCGTTTGCAAGATAAAGATGGCAGTCGCCCAGATTTTGGTTTGCATTTTGATTTAACGGTTCCATTAAGTCGATATGTTATTGAAAATGCTGGTAAATTAACTTTTCCTTTCAAGAGATATCAGATTCAAAAAGTCTGGCGAGGTGAACGTCCTCAAGAGGGGAGATATCGTGAATTTACTCAAGCAGATGTTGATGTCGTAGGAGATGGTTCTCTTAGTTTTTCTCATGAAGTTGAGCTTCCGTTGGTAATGGTGGATGCTTTGTCGTATCTTCCTGTTCCTTCTGTTGTTGTGCATGCCTCCAATAGAAAATTGGCTCAAGGTTTTTATGAGTCAATCGGTATTGATGATATCGAAGGAACACTGCGAGCAATTGATAAACTCGATAAAATTGGCGAAAAAGCTGTTGAAGAAATTTTAGTTGAGAAGGTTTCTTTAACTTCTGAGCAAGCTAAACGTGCTTTACAATTAGCTCAGATCAAAGGAAGTGACGCTTCAATTGCTGATCGTGTCTATAATCTCGGTGCTAGAGGAGAACTTCTTGACGAAGGGCTTAACGAATTAGTTAATTTAGTGGAAAATGCTCAGGCTCTTATTCCAGGCAGTGTTATCGCAGATTTGAAAATTGCTCGTGGACTTGATTATTACACAGGATCTGTTTATGAATCTTTTGTTGGTAATCATGAGGATTTGGGGTCAATATGTTCAGGGGGGCGTTATGATGCTTTGGCTCGTCAGGGAAATAAAACTTACCCTGGTGTAGGTTTATCTATTGGCATTTCACGTTTGTTGTCGCGCGTTATTGGTGGTGGGCATATTCATGCTTCTCGTCAAACGCCAACGTGCGTCCTTATTGCATTGAATAACGATTGTGACCGTTTGAATGCTATGAAAACAGCAATGAGTTTGCGTCATCGCGGAATTCCAACTGATGTATCACCTGAGCCCATAAAATTTGGTAAGCAGATTCGCTATGCTGATAGACGGGGAATCCCATATGTCTTGTTTGACACTGAAGAAGGGTGGCAAATAAAAGATATACGTAGTGGAGAACAAATTTCTATTGACATATTGCAGTGGATGCCTCCTGCTGAAGATATATATCCGCAGATTGTGGAACAATCCGAATAATCAAAGTGCAACACGAGTGCACCAATCATTATTGGTGCACATAAACTTGCTAAGATTTTATATGTTCTTGATCGTTACTTCTAGAGGTGAGAATTAATGTTGGTATTGGAATTGAGTCTTGTGCTCATTTCTATTGTTTTATTGTCTATTGTTTTTGAAAAAATTTTACTTCAGTTTCGTATTAAATTATCTCTTCCTATTATTCAGATGATTTTGGGAATCATTCTTGCTTTTATTGTGCCTACAGAACTTCATATAGAACAGTATTTTAATTCTGAACTTTTTCTTATTCTTTTTATTGCACCTCTTTTGTTTGATGAATCAAAACGCGTATCAAAAACTCAGCTTATGAATCATATGGGCGGTATTCTTTCTCTTGCAATAGGGCTCGTTGTCGCTGCTATGTTTGCTGTTGGTTTTGCTGTGCATTGGTTCTCTCCCTCAATTCCTTTAGCAGCTGCATTGGCTTTAGGTGCTGCTTTGGGGCCAACTGATGCGGTTGCTGTGACCTCTTTAGCCTCAAGTTTGAAGTTAAAGGCACGGCAAAAGGCTTTACTTTCAGGTGAAGCTCTTATCAATGATGCTTCAGGTGTTGTGTCTTTTCAATTTGCTGTTGCTGCAACGATAACGGGTGCTTTTTCTCTTGCTGATGCAACCGTCAGTTTTGCAATAAGTTTTTTTGGTGGCTTGGGTATTGGTGTTCTTATTGCTTTGTTAATACGTTTATTTTTTGTCCTTCTTGGGCGCTTGAGACTTGATATGAAAAGTTTTCATATAATTTTTGACATTTTAACTCCTTTTGGTGTGTTCATTATTGCTGAACATCTTCATACATCTGGCATTTTGGCCGTTGTGGCAACGGGTTTGGCGCTTACATGGTTGCCAGAATATGGGTATGTTGTTAAAAGAGAAATTCTTGTTGTTACTGATGGTGTGTGGAATGCCCTTTCTACTTCTTTGAACGGTATTGTTTTTATTCTGCTTGGTATTCAACTTCCTTCAGTTATTTTGCCACGATGGGAAGGTTCGGAAAGTGTTGATCATCTTATCGAATTGATTCTTATTGTTTCTTTTGCAGTCATTTTTGTGCGTTTTGTGTGGCTATTTGTGATGGAGTTGTGGCGTGAGAGAAAGTTGAAAAGAAATGGCACACATGAAGGTGAGAATCAAAAATTTCTCCTATTTGTGCGCGACATTTTAGTAACTACATTAGCAGGTCCTAAAGGTGCAGTAACTTTATCGATTATTTTCACTCTTCCTTTCCAGGTTGATGATGGATCGGCTTTCCCTGCACGAGCAGACTTAGTTTTTATTGCATCTGGCGTGATTATTTTGACCTTGTTATTAGCCAATTTTGTTATTCCTCTTATTGCACCACGTGCAGATAATGAGGATAGTACGAAATTGTCTCGTGCGAGAGCTCTTGTGTATAGTCGAGTTATTGAAAAACTATCAGAAATGCATGACGAGTATGGTGATATCGCTTCTGCGATGGTGAAGCGTGAATATGAGATGCGTCTGTCACGTCTTGACTCTGATATGGTCGATAATATTCATGAAAACGAATATATTCGTCAATTACGTCGCTCTATTTTTGAACGACAAAAATCTTATTTACAGAAAATGGTCATGCGTGGTGAAATTGATAGTGCAACTGCGCGTCAATTGCGTCAAGAAATCAAAGACTCCTTTGGGCGTTCTATGCGTACGTATCCGAGTAAACAAGATATATTCTCAACTAATGCGTATAAGAAGAAATCTTTTTCTTTACGTATTTTTATGTCGTTCTTTGTTATAGGCTTACGTCGTAAAATTAATAATCCTGTTGAAGATTTTGTTAGTGAAGATCGTATGCAGCATGTGCGTAGCTTGTTGTGGCAAGACACTACAGAATTTTTAAAGGAAATTTGTGCTACTGATGATGATGAACAAAAGGTTCTTGCTGCAGAAAGTCTCTTGGATGAACGTGCTGCTACTATGGTTCTTTTGAAAGAAAGAGCATCGAATACTGGAGTGATTCGTATGGATGCCTCTGGGTCGCCAGATGTTCAAGAAATGAAAAAACGCCAGTATGAAGTAGAAAGTGCTGCTCTTCGATTTGAGCGTGCTGCTATTGATTCCTTATGGGTGCGCCGAAAAATTACTCGTCCACAGTCGTTAGCTTTGCGCCAGGAACTTCATGATCGTGAAATGTGGCTTAATGAAGAAGGTAAGAGAAAATAATTTCATATTGATGTGTGATTGGTGAGTGAGAAAGTGAGTAAAATGAGTTCAGAAGATACTTTTTTAAATGCAATGGAAAAAATTTATGCTCAAATCCAAAAGTCAAGCGATAATCCTCCTTTTTCTGCTGTGCCACCAGTGCAAGAAAACAGTGTGAGTGAATATGATTATGATGTTTCTGAATATCAGGCTGAAGAATATAGTGATCTGCCATATCAAGAAGAGGATAGTGTGGTGAACCGTCTTTCCTCTATTATTGAAGGATTGAATGTTCAGCAGAAAGAAGCAGTTGAATATGAAGGCCCTTCACTTCTTGTGATAGCGGGAGCAGGATCTGGTAAAACGCGTGTTTTAACATCGCGCATTGCCTATTTAATTAGTTCTGCAAAAGCTCAGCCATATGATATTCTTGCTATTACTTTCACCAATAAAGCTGCAAGAGAGATGCGTGAACGTTTAGAGAATATGCTTGGTAAAGGCGCACGTTCTATGTGGATCTCGACTTTCCATTCGGCCTGTGTACGTATTTTACGTGAACAACACGAAAAAGCAGGGTTACGTTCTTCTTTCACTATTTATGATTCTCAAGATTCGCAGCGATTGATAAAAAATATTACTCAAGAGCAGGGAATTGATAATAAAGGACTGACTCCAAAAGTTTTAGCTTTAAAAATTTCGGATTTGAAAAATGATCTTGTTACTCCTGATATTGCCTTGCAATATGCACAAACGCGTGATGATGTTACTGTAGCGAGTGTGTATAAAGAGTATCAGCGCCAGTTGGTACAAGCTCATGCGGTTGATTTTGATGATTTGATTATGAAAACGGTTCTTTTGATTCAAAATAATGAAGAAGTAAGGAACTATTACCGCAATCGTTTTAGGTATGTCTTGGTTGATGAATATCAAGATACTAACCATGCCCAGTATGTTTTGATCAAAGAACTTGTGGGTGGAATTCATGATGAGATGCGTTCCTCTTTGACTGTTGTCGGTGATGCTGATCAATCGATTTATGCATTTAGAGGTGCGACAATACGTAATATTGAAGAGTTTGAAAAAGATTTTTCTGATGCGCACACTGTTGTTCTTGAGCAAAATTATCGCTCAACTCAGGCCATTCTTTCTGCGGCAAATGCTGTTATCGCTCATAATGAAGGAAGACATGCAAAGAAATTATGGACTGATCAGGGGCAAGGTGAAAAAATCGTTGGGTATGTCGCTGATTCAGAGAATGATGAAGCATATTTTGTCGTAGATGAAATTCAAAATCTTATTTCTTCATATTCATACCGAGATATAGCTGTTTTTTATCGAACAAATAGTCAATCACGTGCTTTAGAAGAAATGTTTGTTCGCATGAATATCCCTTATAAAGTTATCGGTGGTACAAAATTCTATGACCGAAAAGAAATAAAAGATGCGCTAGCGTATTTGCATGCTGTTGTGAATCAAGATGACACCATTTCTTTGCGTCGCATTATTAATGAACCAAAGCGGGGAATTGGCAAAAAAGCTGAAGATCTTATTATGCAGCATGCATATCAGTGGAGCATTTCTTTTGGTCAGGCTTTAGAAGATGCTGTATGTGAGATTCCAGATCCTGTACGTGGGTCAGTGGATGGTTTAAGCGCTCGTGCGCGATCGTCATTGAAAGATTTTCTTAATATTTTGCATGAAGCGCGTGAGATGAATGAGCGTGGTGCGTCACCTGCAGATATTCTTGATGAATTGATGGAAAAAACTGGATATGTGGAAGCTCTTCGACAATCTAAAGATATTCAAGATGAGTCACGTTTGGAGAATTTAGCTGAACTTCATGCTGTTGCTTCTGATTACATGAGTGATAATCCAGAAAGTACTCTTGCAGATTGGTTATCTGAAATTTCTCTTGTTGCCGATAGTGATCAGTTAACAGATGATGCTGAAGGCTTCGGTTACGTTACACTTATGACCGTGCATACGGCAAAGGGGCTCGAATTTCCAGTTGTTTTTCTCACGGGCATGGAAGAAGGTGTATTCCCACATATGCGTTCTCTTGATTCTCAATTTGAGTTATCTGAAGAACGGCGTTTAGCGTATGTTGCATTAACACGTGCGCGAAAACTTTTGTATTTATCTCGCTGCGCTGTGCGTAGTTCGTGGGGAAAAACACAACATTTTGGTGGTTCTCGCTTTATCAATGAAATACCTGAAGAACTTATTTTATGGAAACGTAAAGAATCTGCACATGAACATGTTGTATATCCTTCTTATTCACATGCCCGACGAAATGAATATGATGATGATTTTGGTGAAATACTGGGCTCTGGTAAGAAAACTCGACAACAGGGCAAACTTGGTGTTTCTGTGAAGAAGAAAGAGAATGATGTTCAACATGGCTCTTTAGGAGAAGCTGACACAGCTGGTTTTGTTGTTGGAGATCGTGTGAAGCATGCGTCTTTTGGTATTGGCACTATTGAATCATTTGAAGGAAAAGGAAAATCCACTGTTGCACATGTGCGTTTCCCTTTATCTACAAAACGGTTGATGCTGCGCTATGCACCTATTGAAAAAGTTCAGTAAATACTGCATTTATAAAGAGAAAGAATGAAATGGTAATGGAAAAAACAACAGATAAAGCGCGATCCTTGCAACTTCAATATTTTATCTATGGTTTTTTCCCGTATATGCTTTCATGGTTTCTTTTGACGTC
>JAGBKC010000062.1 GCA_017934115.1 Actinomycetaceae bacterium
CCCTCAAAAAGAGAGACACCTCCTTTTATTAAGCTCTTAATTTAAGCTATTTTATTTACTTGAGCAGCAAGCTTGGACTTACGATTAGCAGCTTGATTCTTGTGGATAACGCCTTTAGAAACTGCCTTGTCTAATTTGCGGCTAGCGGCATGAAGTGCCGTACGTGCTTCTTCAGCATTTCCAGCTTCAACTGCTTCGCGTGTTTTGCGAACAAGTGTTTTCAATTCTGATTTAACAGCTTGATTGCGAATACGATGCTTTTCGTTTGTAAGTACACGCTTTTTTTGCGACTTAATATTTGCCACTTCTACTCTTTCGTTCATTCGCCGTAGCGATGCTTATATGGTCGGTTGAGGGATTGCTGTCAGCGGACTGTAGGCGTGGGGCGCCTTGGCTGTGCTTGAACAGCTCGACTTTATGGCCGACCGGCATAAAGTCGTGTCTCTAATCTACCAGATTGCATGGTATTTGCCTATAGATGCAAGGTAATTTAGAGAACAACATCCAGCTCTTCTTTGATAAGTTCAAAGATGGCAGCAATGGCTTTGTCCATGTCATAATACTTATATTGCCCGAGACGACCTGCGAAAATAATATTTTCTTCTTTCTTAGCGAGCTCTTCGTATTCTTTGTAAAGCTGTGTGTTTTTTTCGTCATTGATGGGGTAGTAAGGTTCATCACCTGGTTGCCATGATGAAGGATATTCACGAGTGATAACTGTATGTGGGGTATGTGCAGATTCAAAGTGCTTATGTTCGATGATGCGTGTATAGGGAACTTCTCTTTCGTTATAGTTCATTACTGCGACACCTTGATGATTTTCTTTTGAAAGTTTTTCTTCTTCAAAGGTGAGAGAACGATATTCAAGATGGCCTAAAGAGTAGTTAAAATAGGCGTCAATTGGTCCGCAGTAAATAACCTTCTTTGCTGTGTTGTTGCCATATTGCTTGACGTAATCCTGATAGGAAAGATTCAATTGTACGTCAATTCCTTCAAGCATCTTTTCAACCATAGCGGTGTATCCTCCGATAGGAATACCTTGGTAACGGTCGTTAAAATAGTTGTTGTCATAGGTAAAGCGGCATGGTAAACGCTTGATGATAGATGCAGGAAGGTCTTTACAATCTCGTCCCCATTGTTTTTCTGTATAGCCCTTGACAAGTTTTTCGAAAATATCACGTCCGACAAGTGAAAGTGCTTGTTCTTCTAAGTTGCGTGGTGTATCAATATTTTCTTGAGCAACTTGCTCAGCGATTTTTGCTTTTGCTTCTTCAGGAGTGGAGATATTCCACATGCGAGAAAAGGTATTCATATTGAACGGAAGATTGTAAATTTCGCCCTTGTAATAGGCGATAGGTGAATTGATATAATTATTGAATTCGGCAAATGTATTGACATATTCCCATACATTTTTCATTGATGTGTGAAAAATATGAGCACCGTAAGTGTGAACGTTGATGCCATCAACATCCTTTGTGTAAATATTGCCAGCTATATGATCTCGTTTATCAATAACGAGAACTTTTTTTCCAGCTTTGTTTGCTTCATGAGCGAAGATAGCGCCACTAATACCGGCTCCAACAATGAGATAATCGTACATAATATTCTCCTGTAGGTTGTTTATAGAAGATTATAGGAATTATTTTTTGTCTATTTTTCGTATCAACTGAAAGAAATGTGGATCACGTCTTACGAAAACATAGCCAAAGAAACAGATGATGTAGAAAAGACCGCCTGCACTTATTTCAAGAATGAGGCAGATAAGGTCATGGTGGATATAGGTCGTGGTGACATATGCAGTTAGGCGAACAACGATTGCCATGAGAAGGCCGATAATACTAAAAGGAAGTACTGATATTTTAAGATAGTGAAGAATAGGTATATCTTTGCGTACAAAAATTGCTTGAGCAATAAATACAGATATTTCAGCAGTGAGAGTTCCTACTGCTGCTCCTATTGCGCCGTATCTGGGAATAAGTATCAGGTTGACGCATACGTTGGTGAGGCCACCAATGATAACGGATAAGCGGAAAAAGCGATCCTTTTTTGTTGGAACAAGATATTGAACTCCTAAAACGTTGGTGGCAGAAATAAGGGGAACAATAAAGGCAAGCATTGTCATAGTAAGAATGGCATCAGAAAAGTTATCTCCTAAAAAGAGGGGGATGAATTCAGGAGAAATAGAGGCAATGCCGAAAGCAAATGCTGCAGCCGCTGCTTGCATGAACCAAAAGGATGTGCTGAGAAGATATTTAGCTTCGCGATCTTTTCCTTCACTGAAAGTGCTCGTCATTCGTGGGAGCATGACAGTTCCGAGTGCAGTGATGACAGAAAGCGGTATTTTTGAGATGCGTTCTGAATATTCAAAATATCCTGATTGTGTCATATCTGTCAATGCACCAAGCATGATTTTATCCAGAGTAGTGTAAAGGGAGATAGCGATGATGGGAATAAAAAGAAGAAGATTTTGTGAAAAATGATGCGATATTTCTTTCCAGTTGGGTAAGTAAAAGTCGACATATTTTATGATAAAAGGCCAGATAGATAGTTGACTAACAAGAAATCCGCCGGCAATGATAGCAATGTATTTCCATACATCTTCTTTTGTGTTAACAAGGGTGAAAATGAGAATGAGTTCTGTTATTTTAACGATCGTATTGCGGATGGTGGGAATAAGAAAATTTTGCATGCTAAAAAGTAACCATGAAATATTGAGCATTGTTCCCACAATGTGTAATATCCAAATACTTGCAATCGTTATTCCGTGTGATGGATGAAGGAAGAAAATATACAGCAGGTAGGCACATAGCGCGAAAAAAGAAAAAAATGCTTGATTGAAAAATAATGACCAGAATGTGCGTGTGCGTCCTTGTCTATCTGTTGTATATGTCGCCAATGTGCGCACACCGTATTGGCTCATACCAAGAGTTGCAAAAAGCGCGAAATAGGAGGCAATAGCAGAAGTATATGAATAGGTGCCTACGCCATCAGCACTTAAAATACGCGAAAGATAGGGAGTTGTAAGGATGGGTGTAATGATGAGCAACACTTGATATGCTGCATTATAAATGAAGTTATAACGTAAACGTGAAGCCATCATACCTTCTTTTAATCGGTGATATCACGACATATATGTAAAGTTCTATCTATTGCTTCATTGAGTGAGTAGAGAGGGGTAAAACCAAGTATCTGGAGTTTTTCCCCATTCATGAGTGCTTGCGTAGCTGTGGAATATCCTTTTGCTTCTTGAGCATCGGGAATATCGAAAACAACACGTGTACCTGCGGAAGTAGCAATATATTGTGCTAAATCTTTTAGATGTATATCTCCTGATGAATGGGCGACATTGTAGGCTTCTTGCGCGCTTCCACGAGCATAGGCGTGGAGCATTCCTATCACTGAATCAACAACATAAAGGTAGGAATAATATTGTTTTCCTTCTGATTTGAGGATGATGTCCTCATGTGAGATACCTTTGTGGAGAAATTGCGAAAGAGCTTTCGTGTCACTTTGAAGTAGAGTTGGTCCAAAAGTGCGCGGAAGGCGTGCAATATATGAAGAGACATCTCTTTCTTCTTTATATGCTTGGCAGAGTGCTTCACTGGCGCGTTTTGCTTCAGGATATCCAGCCCTTAACGTGTTGCAATCAAGATAACCGCAGTATGTTTCGTCAAAAGAGGTGACATCTTTTCTGCTTTCTCCATAAATTTCAACTGAAGAGGCCAAAATGAAATCTGCATTATGGTGAGCGCAGTAGTCTAATAAATTTGTTGTTCCTATAAAATTAGAGGTCATCGTTGCGATGGGCATTTGTGAATAGGCGCGTGGATGCGTTGTTGATGCAAGGTGGATTGCAAGATCTGCTTTTTTTTGTGGTGTGCAGAGGGGTGCGCTTACATCATATGTTTCAAAGGTGTAATCATCGCGGTGAGTATAGGGGAGACGTTGTCTTGCTTTTTCGCTATTACGTCCCAAAGCGTACACATGTGCGCCTAGATCGTAGTGATCATTTGCGTAGATGAGCATATCAATAAGGAAGCTGCCAATAAGGCCAGTTGCTCCTGTGATAGCAATAGTTTTATTGCGTAGTGATGGAAAAATGTCGTTACTTTCAGCATAGGAACATGCGCGTTGTATATCTTCTTGATAAAGCGGATGATCTAAACGATTCACTTGAGCCACGTATCCTTATCTGTGTTGAGATATGCCTTAAACATTTCTAAATCATCTTTGGTGGTAAGCTTAATGTTTTTATCTGATCCTGCTGCAAAATATAACTGATGTCCAAGTTCGACCATCATGGTATTAGTGTAGTGAGAACCATAAATGCCGATTTCTTTTTCAAATGCTTCTTCATAAGCGTCACGTAACAAATCGAATCTATAAGCTTGAGGAGTGGAGACGCGTCTTAATGTTTCACGAGGAATAAAAGTGTGAGTGGTTGATTCGTCTTCTTTGTCAATGACAAAAATTTGTTCATTATAAGGCAGAGAGGTGACAGCGTTGCCGTTATTGCGGGCTACGCGAAGAACATCGCTTAAAACAGAGGAATCAACAAGAGGGCGGATGCCGTCATGAATGACGATAATGTCGTCGTCGTGAACGTTACCTTTTAAGCTGTAGACACCATTGCGGATGGACTCTTGGCCAGTTGCGCCGCCTGGAACAATATTCTTTAATTTTGTGATGTTGAATTGCTTTGCGTATGCTCGCGCAACTTCGATCCATCCTTCAATGCAGACTAAAACGATATCGTCAATTTCTGGATGGCGCTGAAATGATTCAAGGGTGTAGACAAGAACAGGTTTATCGTACACATTAATGAATTGTTTAGGGATATCTTGCCCCATACGAGAACCAGACCCACCAGCAATAATAATGGCAATATTACTCATCGTTTTCCTTATGTCTACCTGCAATGAATATCAGTCTCATGTTACCAGTTTTCTCTAGGAAGTTAGGGTGTTCCCTTCTTTAACGTGACCAGTTATGCAAATGTGTATAGGCGTATCTGATAATAAGTCCTGAAATGATAGTTAAAACAAGCAAAATAACATAAGAGATTGTGTAGGTTCCATAGAGAGTTTTAAGAATGCCCGGCAGCGCATTAAAAACAACACCTCCTGCCGCATAGCAAATTTGAAAATTTTTAATAGTTTGTAAGCGGTGTGCAGGGTCAGTTAATTCAAGTGACCAAATAGATAAACCAACTGATGCAAGAGAAATGCCAATGCCAAATAAAACTGAACCAATGATAGCAAGGAAAGATATTCGTAGACCCATGAGACTCAATGATCCAAGGGCAAGTGATAAAATAATGAAGAATATTTCACTACCTCTCTCAGCACCCATGGAGTCAAAAACTTTGCCAGTGATAAATTTTGATATGGTGAGCATAAAACCCATAAGAGACACCAAAAACCCAGCAAAAAAAGAAGAAAATCCAGAACTTGTCATAAGAATAGATAAGTAACTTGTAGCTCCGATACCTAATGATCCCATAGAAAAAGCAGCAAAAAGTAAAAGGTAGCGCATGAAGCGTGGTAAAGGTTTTTGTGGTGTACGTGTTTGAGGAAGACGTTTATTATGAGAAAGATCTTCATGCGGGGCAAGACCAATGTCCTCGGGATTATTGCGTAAAAAAATGGCGACGAAAATAGCGATACATGCTGTTATGGCGGCAGTTATGAAAAAGGACGTATTCAATGATATCGAAGTAACAATGTGAGTAGCAATGTAAGGCATAATAATGGATGCAGCTCCAGAACCAACAGCAGCAATACCAATAGCGGAGCTAACATGATTTTTGTACCAGCGATTCAAGGTAATGGTCATAGAAATTTGACCGCCAGCTCCATAACCAAAACCCGTACATGCAGAACCGATAAGATACAAAAAGGTATTGTTACCGGCAACGCCATAAAAAACAAAGCCACAAGCAGTAAAAATGGTGGCTAGTGTAAAAGCTTTTCTTAAATTTAAAAAATTAATATAGCGATCTACAAAAAGCATTGTTAGAAGAGATATTGCAGTGCGCATAGTGACAATAAGGGAAGCAGTACTATCCGTGAACAATTCAGCTAAGAAAGGTTGATATACAGAAAAAGAGGTGTTCGCAAGTCCTACATTGGCAAAAACAAGAAGAAAAACAGAAGCGAGAATGAATTTTTCATAATGGCGATACATCATCTACATTCCTTATTGAAAAACGTCTTCCTTTTATTGTACAAATATGACGATGCAATAAGGGAAATATAACAAAAAGAATAAGGTGAGTAACAGTTTAGAAAAAATAATTCATCACGCTCAAAACGAAAGAAAAATCGTGTATTTTAAGAGGTATGTTGTGGGGTATTGCTATTTCAACCGTCGTCATCCTTGTCGTCGTTGGTGTTTTTTTTATGGTTTTTAGAAATAGAAGTACCGATATGACAGTATGGCTTGCAGATTCCTACGACGCATTACGGGAAGATAAACTCAATAATGATGATTTTGAAGTCAATATGCGTGACATTCAACTTGGTGATGTCTTCTCTTCATTGCCTGAAGACGAAACGCAGCAGATGACAGCGCGTGACATAGCTCAATGGAACAACACTTTTAAGGGAAAAAAGAACACAAAGTTCAAGCATGCTCGTTAAAACTACATCATGGACAGCAATATAAAGCGAGTTGATGCTCATAATTACTAGATTTTTTTATATAGATGCATAAAACTATAGACTATGGATAATAATGCTCTGGTATGGTTACTGATTGTCTGCATTGCTGTAGGAATAAGTATTCCTGTATATATCAAATATAGGCGTTCGCGCGAAGGTTTCCCCTTTGAATCTATAGAGAATAAGACACCTCAAGAAATTACTGATATTACTGCATATGCAGAGAAAAAAAATTATACCGAGGAAGAAGAACGATCGGATATATCTTTATCTAACGTCAATGATATTCACGTTCCGGAAGTTCCATATGACCAACCAGAACATTCTTCATCGCGATTAAAACGCTTACGTGAACGCCTTGTGCGCAGCGGAAGCTTTGGAAAAAATCTTCTCGCAGTTCTTTCACGTGGAGATTTATCAGAAGAAGATTGGGAAGAATGTGAAGAAATCCTTCTTTTAGCGGATGTGGGGATGGATGTAACACAAGCTATTGTTGAGAATGTGCGTTCTCGCGTTCTTATAGAAGACACAAAAGATAAAGCTGTAATTAAAGAATTACTCAAACAAGAACTCCTTACATACATTGATGGCAACTATGACCGTTCTTTACATATAGATGACCGACTTGAAAAAGAAGGAACATTACTACCAGCTTCAATTCTCATGGTTGGAGTCAATGGAACTGGAAAAACCACCACAACAGGCAAACTGGCACGAGTGCTAGTTGCTGATGGAAAAACAGTTCTTCTAGGCGCGGCAGATACTTTCCGTGCTGCAGCAGCAGACCAACTCGTAACATGGGGGCAACGCGTTAATGTTGATGTCATACGATCAGATGTCGATGATGCCGACCCCGCATCTGTTGCTTTTGACGCCATGAAAGAGGGAAGCGCTCGCAATGTAGATGTTGTTCTTGTTGATACGGCAGGACGTTTGCAAAATAAGACCGGCCTTATGGATGAATTGGCAAAAATTAAGCGTGTAATGGAAAAAACTGCACCTGTCAATGAAGTGTTGTTAGTTCTTGATGCTACAACAGGTCAAAACGGTTTGAAACAAGCTGAAGCATTTTCGCGTGATGTTGGCGTGACTGGTATTGTTTTGACGAAACTGGATGGAAGTGCAAAAGGCGGAATTATTCTTCAGGTTCAAAAACTTCTTGGTGTCCCAGTGAAATACATTGGTCTTGGTGAAGGTGTTGATGATTTAGCTCCATTTGATGCTCACACATTTGTTGATTCTTTGCTTGATAGCTAAACCTGAAATCTGTTTGTAATACTGGGATTCACAGCGTTACATATAAGAAACCATCTGTCTTACTCCGTGAAATTTTCACGGAGTATTTTTTTTGTATGTTCACCGAATGAGAGAAAGGAAATCCATGGGTATCTTAGATACGGGAGCAACAAGTTGGATGCTGATATCTGCAGCTTTAGTGTTTCTTATGACTCCTGCTCTTGCTTTTTTTTATGGGGGAATGTGCAGGCAAAAAACAACATTGAATATGATGATGATGTCTGTAGTTGCTATGGGTATCGTTGGCGTTATATATCCCTTATATGGATATGTGATGAGTTATGGAAGTGGTGATGTACTTGGTGTTTTTGCATGGTCATTCAAGGAATTAAATTTAGAAAATATCGTTTTTGATTCTTCAGGAAATTTTCTTCTGGATGATAATGGTGTTCCAGTAATTGTAGGAGTGGCTTTTCAATCGACTTTTGCTATTTTGACAGTTGCACTTATTTCTGGTTCATTAGCTGCTAGAACAAAATTTAGTGCATGGTTGTTTTTTATTCCTTTCTGGGTAACTTTGGTTTATTTTCCACTTGCGCATATGGTGTGGGGTGGCGGCCTTCTTTCAGAATCTGACTTTTCTATTTCAGCTCTTCTCTTCGGATCAGATGGATCTCAAGCAAGTGTTGCACCTATTGATTTTGCGGGCGGGACAGTTGTACATATGAATGCTGGTATTGCTGGTCTAGTATTGGTGTTTTTTGTTGGTAAACGCCATGGTTTTGGAAAACGAGAATATGTGCCACATTCATTACCATTTGTCTTTTTGGGGGCTGCAGGACTCTGGTTTGGATGGTTTGGCTTTAATGCTGGATCATCATTAACGGCAGATGGACTTGCGGGATGGGCATGGGTAAATACCTCAACAGCTGCATCTGCAGGGATTTTAGGATGGATTTTAACAGATAAAATGCGTGGTAAATCTATGTCTGTGTTAGGTAGTGCGTCGGGAATGGTATCTGGCTTGGTAGCTATTACACCTGGTTGCGGTGCTGTTAATGTTGTGGGAGCTATCGTTATTGGTGGAGTTGCTGGAAGTTTGTGTTCTTTAGCAATTTCAATGAAAAATTATTTTGGTTATGATGATTCCTTAGATGTTGTTGGTGTGCATTTAACAGGAGGTTTTATAGGTACTGTTCTTATTGGCTTCTTTGCTACTGATGGAGGACTTTTTTATGGAGGAAACTATCAACTTCTTGTAGTGCAGATTGTTGTGACTGTATGCGCCATGCTCTATAGTGGCTTAGGAACATTTATTGTTGCTATGATTATTAAAGTTCTTATTGGATGGCGAGTATCTGATGAGGAAGAACATACAGGAATAGATGTGATTGCTCATGGCGAAAATGCCTATGTGCACATTTAAAGTGATATATCTGAAAAGAAGGGCGAGAATGCGTGTTCTTGTCCTTTTTTCTTTTATGTGATGTGTTTTCGCGCTAGAATATGGCAGAAAAATAACTTGAAGAAAAGGTTGTCATGTTTGATTCTTTGTCTGACAAAATTGCTGGAGCTTTTAAGCAGTTGCGTTCTAAAGGACGTCTGACTGAAGAGGATATTAATACTACTATTTCACAGATTCGTCGAGCATTATTGGATGCGGATGTTGCTTTGCCGGCTGTGCGTGCTTTTACCTCTTCAGTTCGTCAGAAATGCCAAGGTTTAGAGCAATCAAAAGCTTTGAATCCAAGTCAGCAAATCGTCAAAATTGTTCATGAAGAATTAGTAGATATTTTAGGCGGCCAAACGCGTGAATTATCCTTTGTTAAAGGGCAGCCTACTGTTTTTATGCTTGCGGGACTTCAAGGTGCTGGTAAAACAACTTTGGCAGGAAAATTGGGTAAATGGCTTGCTTCCCAAGGTCACCATCCTTTACTTGTAGCTGCTGATTTGCAGCGCCCTAATGCGGTTAATCAGTTGAAAATTGTTGGCGAAAATGCCGGTGTTGAGGTGTGGGCGCCTGAGATGGGTAATGGTCACGGGGACCCTATAGAAGTTTCTGTTTCTGGTGTGGAATATGCACGCGAGAATAAATATGATGTGGTTGTTATAGATACTGCAGGTCGTCTTGGTGTTGATGAAGAAATGATGAATCAAGCTAAAGACATTCGAGATGCTGTTCAGCCTCAAGAGGTAATTTTCGTTATTGACTCTATGATTGGTCAGGATGCTGTCAATACTGCTACTGCGTTCCGCGATGGTGTTGGTATTACCGGTGTTGTTTTATCAAAGGTAGATGGTGATACTCGTGGTGGTGCTGCCTTGTCGGTTCGCCATGTTACAGGTGTTCCTATTCTCTTTCAGTCTAGTGGTGAAAAATTAGATGATTTTGAACGCTTCCATGCTGATCGCATGGCTTCGCGCATTCTTGATATGGGTGATGTTTTAACACTCATTGAAAAAGCTGAAAAAGCTTGGGATGAAAAACAGCAAGAAGAACTTGCGCAAAAAATGTCAGAAGGTGATTTTGATCTTAACGATTTTATCGATCAGCTCAATCAAATGAAAAAGCTAGGTTCGATGAAAAAGCTGATGGGAATGTTGCCGGGAATGGCACAGTATCGTAAAGCCTTAGATGAATTTGATGAGTCGTCAATATCTCGAATTGAAGCGATTATTTATTCTATGACTCCGCAAGAACGTAAAAATCCAAAAATTTTGAATGGTTCGCGTCGCATACGTATTGCAAAAGGGTCTGGCACGTCAGTTCCTGAAGTTAATGCCCTTATGGAGCGTTTCAACCAAGCAAAGAAGATGATGGTTCAACTTTCGCGCGGAGGTGGTATGCCTGGAATGCCTGGTATGCCAGGAATGGGAAATAATCGTTCACGTACTTCAAAGCGTAAGGATAAGAAGAAAAAAGGCCTGAAAAAAGGAGTGTCGGCTAATCCTGCAAAGCGCGCTCAGCAAAAAGCACAAAAAAATTCCTCTTCTTCTGGGTCGGCTTTCGGTCATTTCGGTACACCAAACACCCCTGAGATCGATCGAGAAGCATTGAAAAACTTATTCTAGATGTTTTGTGTACTACATTAAAAAACTTGTGTTTTGATAAGCGCAATTTTTCTGGCATAATGTAGTTTTGTACTTTGAAGCATCGGTCCCTCTCAACCGAGTGCTTCATGTGTAAGATAGGGATGGTTGTTTATCGAGTCCCCACCGAAAACAACCAGAACAAACTGAGAAAAAGAATGGAGTGGCAGCCGCCGTGGCAGTCAAGATTCGTTTAAAGCGTATGGGTAAAATTCGTGCGCCTTTTTATCGTGTTGTTGTTGTTGATTCCCGCAAGAAGCGCGATGGTCGTGTTATCGAGGAAATCGGCACGTACAATCCTATGGAAAATCCTTCTGTTATTAACATTGATTCTGAGCGTGCTCAATATTGGCTTTCTGTTGGTGCTCAACCTACTGAACCTGTGTTAGCTCAGCTCAAGGTAACAGGTGATTGGCAGAAGTTCAAGGGCCTTGATGGTGCTGAAGGTACTTTGAAAGTCAAAGAAGTTGTTGACAAAGAAGAAGCACGCAAAGCAGCTGCTGAATCTGTGCAAAATGCTGCAGAAAAGCATCGTGCTGAAGTAGCTGAAGCAAAAGCTAAGGCTGCTGCTGCTGCTGAAGAACAGTCCGAAGAAGAAGCCGGAGAGGAAGCTTAATGCTGACGGAAGCTTTAGAGCATCTTGTGCGAGGTATTGTCGATCATCCCGATGATGTGCGTGTTCGTATGCGCAATACACGTCGTGGTGATTTATTAGAAGTTCGCGTCAATCCTGAAGATTTAGGTCGCGTTATTGGACGTAATGGTCGAACTGCTCGTGCCTTGCGGAAAGTTATGGGTGCTCTTTCGCGTAGAGGCTCTATTCGTGTCGATGTAATTGAAACAGATCGATAGAATATATATTTGTTATATAAGGTTGTCTTTCAATCGGAAGGCAGCCTTATATTAATATGTATGTGAGTATGTTGGTGAAATATGAAGTTAGTAGTTGCTCGCATTGGTGCTCCTCACGGTTTAAAAGGGGAAGTATCTTTATTTATACGCACTGATGATCCAACGCATCGCTTGCGCGAAGGTGCTGTTTTTGAAACATCTTCACAAGAGACTCTCACATTGTCGCGCGTGCGTCGATATAAAGATCGTTATTATGCTATTTTTCATGAATGTTCTTCGCGAACACAAGCAGAGGTATTGCGTGGCATAGATTTATTGGTAGATACAAATTCTGAATTAGAACGTGAAGAAGATGCATTTTATCTCCACGAATTAAAAGGTTTAGAAGTTCTTGACACGCAGGGATATACCCTTGGTCATGTTATCGATGTAGAATACATGCCAACTCAAGAACTACTTGTTGTTAAAGAACCTGATGGAAAAATAGCTCGTGTGCCTTTTGTTCACGAACTTGTTGTAGAAGTAGATATTGATGACCATTGCCTTGTTGTTGATCCGCCAGTGGGTTTGTTTTCAGATGCCCCCCTGTATGAAGATTAGAAGTGTTAGTCATGCAGTTTGATATTGTGTCTATTTTTCCTTCCTTTTTTGATGTTCTTGATCTTTCACTGATGGGGAAGGCGCAAAAGAATAATCTTATTGATGTTCGTGCCCATGATTTACGTAACTGGGCAGAAGGTGTCCATCGAAGCGTTGATGATACGCCTTATGGTGGCGGTGCTGGGATGGTGATGCGCCCTGATGTGTGGGGAAGAGCTCTAGATGAGTTACTCGTTGATGGGGATGTGGACGATTGCATTATTGCGATTCCTACTCCGTCAGGTGAATTATTGACTCAGAATAAATGTGAACATATTGCATCGACGAAGAAACACGTTATTATTCCCTGTGGTAGATACGAGGGGATAGATGCACGTGTGACACAGTATTATTGTGATCGTGGCGTTGAAGTTTATGAGTTTTCGTTAGGTGATTATGTTCTTAATGGTGGAGAAGTAGCAGCTGTTGCATTGGTAGAGTCTGTGAGTCGTCTTGTTCCAGGTGTAGTTGGAAATCCGGAATCTTTAGAAGAAGAATCGCATTCTTTAGATGGAATGTTGGAATATCCTGTGTACACGAAGCCATATCAGTGGCGTCAATATTGTGTTCCTGATGTATTAATGGA
>JAGBKC010000063.1 GCA_017934115.1 Actinomycetaceae bacterium
GGGACCCTTAGCACAAAACCCACACACCAAAAAACACCTAAAAAAGTAAGCCACTTCACACTTTAGGGTGGGTTACAAGCCACACACAACCAGCAACCACACCCAAAAAGGACCAAAGACAACACCACCACACAAACACAAACACAAACAACACTATTAAGATGGAGACCCGATCTAAAATATGCCAGAAATTAAAAACATTGAACTTCCTACAAAATTTTCAACCAAATATACATAAATAATCCTATGCACATTATGCACATAGGATTACTTGTATACATCACTTAACAGAAATAACGATTAGAGATTTTAAGAAATTTTTTTCCACAACCACCACACACCTAAGGACAAACAAAAAACCAATGCATACATTAACAGAAATATTAACGTACTATCAATTATCTGATCTAGACCATACATAACCAAGATGGCAGCAGCAAAAAGAATTCCTTTAGAAGAAAAATACCTATCAGGATGCTTCTCAGCATAAAACAAGTAAAATAACAAACCTAAAAATCCCAGAAAAACCATAAACCAAAACACGATTTACTTCCTTGTCACTAGAGAATAGCAACTATTTAGTCCGATGGCGTTAACAACAAAAGCCCCACACACGCAACTCTCACATACGACACAAAAACCATCACCATTCCTTCACACTCACAACATACTTCACCATTAACTAAAACACGAACGTACCATCTTCACCACACTATAAGCGCCCGCTTCAATACATTCTAAGGTCTCTTCAAAAGCGCGGCGTCCGCGCATCCACGGATCAGGAACATCGCCGCTGCCATCCGATATATACATCTGCGCAAAAACAGACGCCTTACTATTTCCACCATTAAGTTCGCCGCTTAAAAATCCACCTTCACCAAAACAACCATATGGCGCAAACGATAAAGTTCCATCACATTCTTTCCACAAATGAATACGCCTAATATCTTCACCCATCAACAACATGCGTTGACGCAAAGAATAAGCATGCCCCGTTGTCATCGCAAGGATAAGTCCAGATTCTCGTAACTGATTATCGCTCACCTGCATAGCATAGTGTTTCCCGACATCATACCCCGCTTCGCGTAAAACTTGTGCAGCATCACCATATATCGGATTACCTTTTTCTTCTGCAGATACACCACAACTTTCTACACTCACATAGCCACCTAAATCAGCTTTTTCCAAATACGAGCGCACAACGATTTCGCCCATCGGAGAACGACAAATATTACCTGTACATACCACTAAAATTTTTGGATTCTTGCGAAGAGATTCATACAAAAAATCATACTCACTGTTATGCATACATACATACTAAAACTTCCATCAAAGTTTTCAAAACTGCTTGACAAAAAAAAAAGCCTCTATAATAAGCTCTAGTTAGGGAAAGCCCCTTTTACCTAACAAAAGAAAGGATAACTCATGAACCAATTGATTACGCGTTCATATTTTTCCTTAAAAACTCGCTTTTACACAATAAGTGAAAGTCAGCAAGAAAACATCACATATAGGTGGGTTTGGTTCATACTTGCTCTTGTAGTTATACTTGCCGTTGCCGCATATGCATTTTATTGCACAAGCAAAGGGTATTCCTTCAGCCTTGGAGCAAAAATACATTGGCCCCGATTTTGGCAAGGCGGAATACGTTGCAGTAGGTAAATAAATGTTACAGGTCGAAAATTTATCCGTTAATTTTGGTAAAACATCAGTATTAAATGACATCAATGTCATTTTTGATGATACAGGTATCAACATCATCATTGGCATAAATGGAAGTGGAAAAACAACTCTTTTACACACTTTAGCTGGAATGTATAAAGTTCCAACTCATGCACGCATCACATGCAATGGAAACTATTGGGGTAGCGAAAAGTATAAAAGGAGTATTTTTATATCCCCTCAGATTTCCATCTGCCTACGTTCATGAGCGGAAGAGAATATGCTCATTTCGTTTTATCGCAATACCCGCATTCCACACCAGAGCACTTCCAAAATTTAAGCAAAATTTTCGACCTTGATGCACGCGCCGATGATCTTATTGAAACATATTCTTACGGGATGAAGAAAAAACTTCAATTTATCATCGGCATATGTACACAAACACAACATGTATTGATAGATGAGGGATTCGCAGGCCTTGATTTTGAAACCTCTCTTCTTACACAAAAAATTTATCTCACCTACAAAAATCACGTTCTTTCATTCTCGTCACGCATGAAACTAATATCGTTACTGCTTTTCCCGATAATATCTATACACTTTCACATGGAACATTAAAAAATTTTGAAAGAACACCTGAAGAATTAAACATCTTTATTTCAGAGCATGCAAATATGGAAAGTAAGCTGAGCGATGTACAAACAATTCTGGACTCTTTTTAGTTTTTATCTGCGCGATCTTTTCAAAGGAATGTCAAGGCATGCATTATTACAAAAACGGAGTATACGAATAATGTTGTCTGCATTCATTATTGGTTGACATCAAATTAGACCATATGGATTTCGCACTCATACAAACACCTATACATGAATTAACGTTGACCCTTTACATAATCGGCGTTCAAATGGGACTTTATCTCATCTTTTCCTATCTCTACATCAAACTTCAACCACAAGAAAATGAGCATATACATACCCATTTTTTGCGTATACCACACCTTCACTACACTCTAAACAAATATATCGAACTGGTAGCAAAAGCTAATATTCGCCGAAAAACCTTTCTTATTCTTCTTAGTTTCGACTTTCTCATGACGACAATCATCGCGAGTATATGGGGAAAAACTCTAGGTCACACTATATTCACGTTCATATGCGGCTCCATTGTTTTTTCAGGAATTCATTATGCTGATTCAACTGCAGATGTACGCCCAACCTTAACAACCTACCAATGGAGCCCTATAAAAGAAGTGGGAGCTCTGATCATTTTTTACGCTATAAGTCTTTCTCCAATTGCAATTATCAATCTCGTGTTCCATGAAAATATGAATACATATATTATCGCTCTTAACCTCTATATAACAGCAGGAATTTTAAGTTTTGTATTTCCCTCAACCACATCTAATGCGCATGAAACGATAAGCACTATCCTACTCATCATATCGCTTATATTTTTTGCAGTACTATCATATAAATTTATATGGAGCCTTCCATTATTAACGCCCGCATTAATCGCTATGCTCACTTACCTTGTCAAAGAAGAAACACAGAAAGGACTATCACGCATATGAAAAACTACATTCGCCACATAGGATATGCCATAACCATCTGGGTATTTCTTGTTATTATCAATACATTTTTCAACCTCATGAACTTAGAAAACAATACAAAAATAACTACCTTTTTCGGCGTTGAACTTTCCTCAACAGCCAATGACGAAGAGTTATGGACATATTTTGCACTTACTCCTATCACTGGAATAACAGCCATAGTTTTTATACTGATATGGCTCGCGATATATGCAGTTTTCCATACAAAAAGTAACGAAAAACAGGAAAACAAACAATGACAATTTTTCTTACCATATGTACTGTATTCAGCTCTATTTTTATAACAGGATTAACACACGAATACCTACACTATACTGCAGCAAAAATATGCAAAATTCCAGCACAGATTCACATAAAATTCCCTTTTCATCTTTCGGTCACTCACACACATACAACACATTCATCACACATCATCTTTATAGCAAGTTTTCCTGCCCTAACAATAACACTCATCGGATTATTAGTACCTAGCGATACCCTTTATTTATTTCTCATCAAAATTATTTGTCTTTCACACCTATTGAGTCTTGCACCATGGAGACCGGATGGTACGCTATTTTTCAGGCATATCAGCATGTCAATACGTCATTTGATTAATATCAATGCCACTCATATCCACAGCCCACACCATCAAGATGCATATGCGCCCACGACGCATGACACCACGAGCGCTCACATGCACGCGGGTCTACATCAAACGGCGGATGACACACATCATCAGTAAAATATTCTCCACTCGAAGAAATATCAGCAGGCATCATATTTCCTTCTAAAGATGCCAAAGCACCATGAACTGATTTAGAGATGCCTGCATCGTACATTCCCCCCATCCAATATGTACCACCGCATGATGAAATAAGATTCATAGCCTCAAGAGTGCGCGCAATTCCTCCTAATTTCGATGCTTTCAAGGCAAAACATCGAATATTATCACTACGCAAAAACGCAATAATATCCTCGATAGTATTCCACGATTCATCAATGCATACCGGCGTAGCATAGTGCTGCTGAAATTCATCTAAAGAATCGATAAAACTACTTAAATCTGCATTATCTTCACGTTTCAAGGGTTCTTCTATACAGCTAAGGCCCAAATTATCAATATCACCAACCTCGCGACTGGCACGAAAAAAATCACGAACGCTAAAAGAACGATTTGCATCAGCACTAATAACCAGACCAGGAAACTCTTCACACACCTTTGCTAACGGAGTAAAACCATATTCAGGGCTCACCTTTACTTTAATACGCCTATAACCCCGGCGCACTAAAGAATCAATTTTATACACAAGGTCGCGTTTATTCATCAACCCAACAACTGCTCCACCAGGTACAGAAGGCGGAATATAACGAGAAAAATCTTGGCGCGTTAAAGATGCATAATAATATTGGATAATCTGGGCCAATGAATCATTTTGCTCACGCGCATACGCATCCCATACGGCCATCTCCACACCGGATCGAGCAATAGGAAGAGACTCAGTTTGAGGCATAGATATAATCGAATCAATATGCGAAGGATGAGCAACCACTTTTCCCACTAAAACCTCGCGAATGAAGGGTAAAGCTCGCACATCATTGCGTAAAGTTTCTTTCATATACCACGATGTATCAAAAGAAACGATCTCGCCATAACCCGATATCTTCGTATCAGTACAAACCCGTACAAGTATCAATGGTCGTTCATAGAGCGTTGTCAATGGAGTATGTACAGGATTGCGAAATTTAAGAACACGCTTTTCCCACTCAAGATCAACAATGCGCATCCGCCACCTCTTTTCACTAATGCGGCCACACACACGCAAACTTGTGTAGAACGTTTGCCACATATTCTGGGTTCTCGAGATGTACATTATGCCCAGCATTATCACAGCAAGCAAGCACAAAACTTAAAGATCGAATGCTTTTTTCCTTTGTATTTGCGGACGTAAAAATACCCTGGGCATGATGGAACTTCTCTTTTATCCCCTCCCTCTCACCACCAAAAACCATCATAGAAGGTAAGGAGTGCACATAATCATCGGTAGGTTGCCTATTGTTTTCTTTATTCAGAGTCAGCATGCCATACGCATCGATACGTGATGCTAAATCTTTTGCTACACCTGCATATTTAGTATCAAGAGAGCCGTAAATATACATCAGCGGAATGCCAGAAAACACCAGAGAAATCAGGTTATTTTTATGTTCCTCAGCAGTATGCATCATATGAACTCCAGCATAAAGGGTAAGCATATAAAGCGATATAGCGGGCACACCCTCTCTCATACTTTGTTGAGCAGCAAGTACAGCAGGAGGTAATGTCTTTTGACTCTCAAATAAAGATAATGATTTCCACCACGTTATATACTCGTACGGATCATACGCATAAAATTTTCCAGCATCATCCATATAGCCAAAGTGCGTACTCCATTCATGAGCGCGTTGACGATACAGCTCTTTTTCTTCTACGCTAACAGACCCAAGTCCAGCACTTTCAAGACATACGCCTGACACATTGAGCTGTGGGTAGCGCATAAGAACTTCGCACACAAGGCGCCCACCAAAAGAATAACCATATATATAAGGAGCAACTCCATACACAGAAAAGACATCATCAACTAAAGAATGTATCTCGCGAGCTAAGGAATCAAAAGAAGCTCCGTCAGGAGATGCAGGATGAATATCAGGAGCACAGATAACCCATGCACTCCCAAGCACACCACTAAGTACGCTCCACGATGAGCCATCTGCTATAAAGCCATGAACAACAAGAAGAACATATCGATAACCATCAGGAATATACCCGTACTCATATTCATGACCGCCACAATATATACGTGTATGCATATTATCCGTTTGCACCCCATGCATGCCCATAACGCTCCGCAACATCATCAATCGGTACCAAAATCTCTATTATCTGTACACCGCCATTACGAAGCGCATCGCAGTAAACAGAAGAAAACTCATCAACCGACCCTACACGCCTATATGGAAGATGAAAAGCTCTGGCAACAGAGGAAAAATCAATACTATGTGGAGTGAGAAAAAGACGCTCATATAACGGATTATCGCTTCTTTGCGGCAAAATATTAAAAATTGCTCCTCCAGAATTATTAAAACAAATAATCGGCATAGATACATTTTTCTTCGCTCGCACGAATTCTTCCGCTAAAGCTAAAGAATTCATATCATGCATAAATGCCAAATCTCCCGTAATAAATGTTGCTGCCCCTTCTACCAATGCAACACCAAAAGCTGTCGACAGTGTACCGTCTATACCATTTAATCCACGATTGCCAATCACATTCAGGTGTTCTTTTCCATCCCAGAAGGTATCCAGCGTTCGTATTGACATCGAATTTGCCACAACAATAGTGAAATTATCTTCATGAAAACTCAACAAATTTTGCATATATTCACCCTCAATAGTTGGAGAATGGTGAATAATCTGCGCAGTGCATTTATCGCATTCTTGCCACGCAGCCAGATGCCCTTCATCAAATCCAGCGGTTAATGCAATCGAATTATCCAGCATATGCCGAGAAAAAAAAGCAGGCGTTGTTTTTATATGGTGAGTATATGTAGCTGTGTAATCACGATGCTCCCATGGATCTATCACAATATGAAGGGGAGCTTTTTTCTCAACAGAACTCGCACAACGTTTTGAAACAGGAAAACGTCCAAAACGAATAACTGCATCGTATTCAGGTTCATTATCTCGCATAAAAAAAGAATCGTAATTAGAGATAATCAGCTCACTGCCCTGCCCTTTCCATCCACGCAGGCCACTTAAAGGGTCAGCTATAACAGGAATCTGGTAGTGGGCAGCGAAATCCATAATATCGCGAAGCTCATGGGCAGCAGCAACCGTATTGCCTGAAAAATGAGTAGTGCCATCACCGGCAATAATAATGGGCTTTCGTATATGGGGATCAAGCGGGAACAACGCGTTTTCACCCATAACAGCCCCGGCATTATGTGTGCGCGTTTTTTCACCCTGATCAACGCGATGGCGATAATCCTGTACATATGCGTCGTAGGCGCGATGTGCCAAACTCACTACATTACCGTTTTTCATTGCAGGCTTGAGCGGCTCTTCACAAGGAACATTCACATGCACAGGGCCTGGACGCTTTTTTGTCACCTCGTATTCCTTATTTTCATCATGACACTCATGCGGAATGCGTCCACTTGCCCAATAGATATCGCATGCAAACCGAACAACATCTTCTGTGAGGGCACGATTATGTTGACCGAGTTCATCTGTTTGAAAAAAGCGAGCATAATGACCAAAAACATTGCGTTGGTTCATAGCTTGAGGTGCACCAACACCCTGTAAGCGTGCAGGGCGATCTCCAGAAAGAAAAATAAGTGGTACACGTGAAACATTGGCTTCGCACACCGCCGGATACCAATTAGCCACCGCAGTACCCGACGTACAAATGACAACTGTGGGAACTCCGCTTTCTTTAGCTAATCCTAAGGCTAAAAAAGCAGCACCACGCTCGTCCACATCAACATACACATTCTCAATATGCTCATATGCTTTCATTACTAAGGACGTCGAACGCGAACCAGGACTCACCACTGCATTTTTTACACCAGCACGCACAAGAGCAATAAAAAAAGCGTCTAAATATGCACCAGTAGCCTCACAGCCACCTTGCCATTCCACATCTCTCATTCCTGCCCTTTCGCTCATATGACCCTGCATATTATTATCTATCTTCTTACGACTTCGACATATCAAAAATAGAAAGAATAGTCCCCATTTTATTTTCAGTCTCTACATATTCCGCATCCGCATCAGACCCCTCAACAATGCCGCAACCTGCGTAAACATAACCTTTGCTACTATCAAATACGCCGCTGCGAATAGTGACAGAAAAATGTGTTTCTATTTGATCTGCATGCAGCACATCATCGGTATATCGCACGATCCCAGCGATCCCGCCAAAAAAACCTCGATCAAAATTCTCGATATCACGTATCGCCACAATTGCCTCCCCTACAGGAGTGCCAGCCAATGCAGGAGTGGGATGGAGATACGCAGCAATATCCCACCCACATACACCTTCCATCATCTTCGCTTTCACAGGCGTACAAAGATGTTCGATATGTGGCAACGTTAAAAGTGATGGTTCATTGGGAACATCAACATTGATGCACCTACACTGAAGTGTGTGGCGAATAAAATCAACAACATACTCATGTTCACGCCTATTTTTTTCGTCTTCCAAAAGGCCGCCACCTACAAACGATGAGCCAGCTAAACACATTGATTCAAGGTTGTCACCTTGCGTTGATAACAAGAGTTCAGGAGTGCACGAAACAAAAAACACGTCGTCATAGCGATACATCACTACTGTGCCTTTAAGAGAAGAATCAAAAAGCGCACGCACAACATCCACAGAGGAAAAGGATCCTACAACCCGCACAGCTTTACGCCGTGAAAGCACTATTTTTTTTAATCTTCCTTGCCGAATATGTTCTAATCCACGGTATACAACATCTCTAAAATCATTGCGATCACCCTGTTCCACCTCAATGCATAAAGAGCCAACAGGTGGCATGCAATATGCGTCAATCTTTTCAATAAAGCGCCTTACACGAACAGGATTCACCGGCCCCAAAGAATTGACTTGCAAAAATACACCTGCTTCATCTTCATAGACAACGATTTCTGGAATAAGAAAATTCAAATGCGGAAAAATACTGTGTAAAACATCGTGAACATGCCCATTTTGCTCATCAAAGCGCTGAAAACGAAACATATGCACACGAGGAACATCAACAGTGACATCCTCATAACACATATGCACATCCCGTGGATCATCAACAGCAATGCAGCGGCCCAAACCAAAAAAACGATACGGTTCATCTTTTTTCGCATACACAAATTGGTCGGTGTAATCTGCCTGCAAAGCGGCAAAAGCCTGAAAAGCATCAACAGATATTTTTTCCACATGCACATATACGTGAACCACAATATCTCCTCAGTTTACGCACATCTCACTACAGCTTACACATAAAATCATCTCTCTACACCTACTATATATGGTATGGAGTGGGTTTTAACTATTGCTGAACAACACAAGGACCTTCAAGGTGCCATTATTACCATGAATGACGAATGGCTCAATGTCCTTTTACCTGATAGCAGAGCCTTTCGTTTTCGTCCATCAAAAATGATCGACGAGTCACTCAGCGAAGAAGTACGCACTAAACGTCTCACCATGCTTTTATCAATCGGTGTCAAAAATGCAACACATTCGCAAGTCAAAGACACTCCACCACCAACAACGGAAAACATCAGTAACGAGCACACTCTTGATTTTTCTGACGATTCTATGAATGACGAATACAACGAGGGGATAAATGCTCGCCCAATTTTACCTATTATCAGGCGTTCTGATTATTTCATTCAATCTCATAACCACGAGACCTCCGATTCGATCATTTACCTTCCACTCACTGATTTTGTTGGTATTGGAATTGCAGAAGATCTTCCTCAAGTAATTCAACCTATTTTCTATTCTCATTTTGAAGAGGCCGGCATTTTCGAGCGCGATACCGATAATATTGGCGAACTCTTCAACTCTGTCACTCATAATTTACGCGCCTTTAATCTGCGTAAAAACAAAGGGCTTAATATTGCCCACACAACCATCAATGGGGCACATGTTTTTTCTATTACCTCTCCACATGAATATCAAAGTTCATGGTTTGGAGATATCGAAATCATCCATCGTATCAATGAAGCAATACTTCAAGACCACCCCAATCAGCTGCTTCTCTACATACCTGCATCTCGTACAAATTTATTCATTGTTTTTGCTGATGATCCACATTTAGCGGAATTTTTTTCTTTCATGCGCAGATCTTTACCTACAAAAGATTCTATTTACCCGCTACCTCATACCATTGCAGAAGATGGCTGGAAAGAATGGATACCATTCCTCGACCATCCAGCAGCACGCATTTTAGAAAACATTCGCACATCATACCGAAAATCAACATACGATATGCAGGTAGCCACAATGAATACATGGCCACAAGATCATGGAATGTTGAAAGAATACACCATCAAACACATGAAGGGTGAACGCCATATTGCTGTTTCTTCGTGGGAAGATACTGATATATATGGCTCAATTCCCGAATGCGACTACATTTCTTTTATTCGTTCATTCAATGATAAAAACGGTATTGAAGAAAAAACCTCCGCTGCAACCGTTAAGTTGCGTGTAGCTTGCGATATATGGAGGGAAGGAATACAGAAAATTGACAACATATGGCCACCGCGCTATGCCATTCAGGGATTCCCAAGCGAAGATATACTAACAAAGATGCGCGAAGCAAGCCGCAAGCATTTTTAGAACACTCACACAATAGGCATATTACCAACGCCAACGAATAAAGCTCACTCCATCTTCAACATTTTCGAGGGTAGCTTGGCACATTCCGTCAATCAAGGAAAGTTCACGCGAGGTTTCAATTCGCTCTGACGATGCACCTTTAGCACGCGTTTGCACATTGACCCATTCAACGATCTGCGGTAATTCTTCACCAAAATTAACAGTCAAGGCATGCATATCCATCGGCCACGCAAACCACCGTTGCCATGTTTTAGTGATGCGATCTGAGCTTACAGCATCAATGCTGTAAGAAATTTGGTGCAATTCACCAGCATGTACATTATCTGGCAAGTAAATAGGAACAAGTGCATAGCGCTCTTTCTCGGCTATATGGGCCTCGCCAAGAATGCCACCTTCTACATTGGTAACTTCAGGAATAGTGTCTCCTGGACCCCAGGAAATTTCAATATGCATCGTTGGTTTTTCAACACCAACGACGCGTACAATTCCCTCAACAGATGTAGCCGCATGATGTCCACCTTGAGAAATTGTTATTGTTTGATGGATAAACTTGCGCTGTACTTCGTTATTCCAATCAATAAGGAAAGGATCAAGATTACGCGGAGCGCCCCATAATACCTCCGGAGCAACAGATGTGCGCGCGACAACTGCGCCTGCACTTTCTGAGGCTGCTAATTCATCACGATCTTTTTCTAATGGCGCTAAAAGAGTGCCTGGCAAAACACCGAGAACCATTTCAAGTTCACTCACTGCTTTTATTGAACTTTGACGACGCGGCAAAGAACGCCCCGATTGCCAGTACGAAAGTGTAGCCTGTGTAAGTTTCACACCACGATCTGCTAATGCATCTATAACTTCAACGAGAGTCATTCCCGATTCACCAACAGCATCACGGAACGCTTGTGCGAATGCCTCCCCTATGACATCCTTATGTGGCATTTTACCTCCCCTGACAACACGATTCTTTCTTAAAACTTATTAAAATATAAGTTAAACAAAAGAGTCATGTTATTAACGCCTTTTACTGAAATATAAGTTTAGCAAAATTTTTACTTTTTTCCCCAATTTGCTTCCTTAAAGCGTCGTAGAGTTTGTTCTTTGAACTCAAGATAATATCCTTCGTTTATAGACTTGCGAATATCATCGACTAAAGTCACAGTAAAATGCTCATTATGAATGGTTGCCAATGTTGATGCGATCATTTCTTTCGCCTTGAATGCATGGTGCATGTACGCACGCGTATAGTGCGTACATGTATAACATGTACATCCTGGCACGAGCGGACGAAAATCTCGCCTGAACTGCGCACGTATGACATTAAAACGACCATCGGGAGAATAGATAGCCGCATTGCGAGCCGTGCGCGAAGGATTCACACAATCAAAAGTATCAGCCCCAGCTTCAATAGCCGCAAAGAAATCATCTGGCTCCGATATACCAAGTAAATGCCGCGCTTTATTATCTGGTAATTCTTCACATACCCAGCCAACGATTTTTCCAAGATTTTCTTTTTCTAAGGCACCGCCGATACCGAAGCCGTCAAAACTCTGCCCATCGACTTCCATACTACCCAAATCACGCGCAGCTTTACGACGCAGATCCTCATATTGTGCACCCTGAATAACACCAAATAACTGCTGATAAGGCTTCACTTTGCGCTCTTCAGTAAGCTTTTTATGTTCTGCTAAACAGCGCATTGCCCACTTTCTCGTGCGCTCTAAAGATTCCACCTGATATTCACGCGAATTCATCAATGTTGTTAATTCATCAAAAGCAAAGATAATATCTGCACCCAGCTGATGTTGGATTCGCATAGAAACTTCAGGGGTAAAACGATGCTTTTTCCCGCTTAGATGTGAACGGAAGGTCACACCGTCATCATCTACAAAAGCAAGCCTTTCTTTCTTTGCAACATGAGTATCTGCCTTGGTAGAGCCAGAAAATTCTTCAGAAAGAACCTTCTTGAAACCCGACCCCAATGAGAGTACTTGAAATCCACCAGAATCAGTATATGTCGCACGAGACCAATTCATAAAACTCCCCAAGCCGCCTGCCTCATCAACGATATCTGCGCCAGGCTGCAAAAAAAGATGATACGCATTAGCCAAAACAGCTTGCGCACCTATCTCTTTTATTGCCTCAGGAAGTACACCTTTGACAGTTGCTTTCGTTCCCACAGGAACAAATGCGGGAGTTGCTATATCGCCATGTGGAGTTTTAATAAGGCCCGTACGTCCCAAAGGTTGCCCCGATCGAGAGGGTGTCGCTTCGGTCAATTCCGTTCGTTTTTCAAACCCAAAAAGCTCCATTGTTACCTACTTAACATCAATGAGTGTCCTGTTTTCACGACACACATACCACTGACGAACATTTTACTTTATTTCTCAAGGTAGAAGAACCAAAGTAGAATCCTTTTTTAAATTTTCTAAAAAAAGGCCCTCCCTACTCTTTAATACCTTCACGTTTCTTTACTCTCTTGATAACAAAATAGGTTACTGGCAGGAAAACAATTTCCACCATAATTTTGTAAATAAAACCGGTAATAGCGAGATTAAAAATTGTACCAACACTAGCAGCACCTATCCATGCAATAAAACAAAAAATAAGTGTGTCTACTATTTCGCCTACAATAGATGACGTTATCAGACGCACCCACAAATGTTTTGTGCCGAAGCGTTCTTTAATCCACACCATCACATATGAATTCAGTAGTTGACCTATAACGTAACCCACAATGGAAGCAAAAACAATACGAGGAACAAATCCAAGAACCGCTTCAAAAGCCTCTTGATTTTCATAATCAGCATCCGAGGGCGCCAAAGCCACTAAATAAAAGGTTATTGAGGCAATGATCTGCACAGTAAATCCAAGTAGAATAACACGTTTTGCCTTTGAAAAACCATAGACCTCCGATAAAATATCACCCAAAATATATGTGAGTGGAAACAAAATAGCTCCACCATCGGCAACAAAATGATGAGTAAAAACATCAAAGCCAATAAGCTTTGTGGCACCAATATTCGACAATAAATAGAAAGAAACAAAAAACACAGCAACGATATCAAAAATAGACCGAGCTGCAGGTAAAGTTGTTTGTTTTTTATCTGTCGACTTGATGATGTTGTTTTCTTTGCCTGACATGGATACAGATACACTCATGGCTGCACCACTACTCCTTAACATACGTAGACAACATTGAAAAGAAAGTTTCGGTGCTGCCACCACACGAAACGCGAAAACGCAAATACATAATCGCTTATGTACCTAAGAAAAGTGTACAAAAAAATAAAGATTATATATGCTGATGATTGTCATTTCACATATGAACGATTCACCCAAGACTTCTCACAGGGAAAAAAAGCACTAAAAATCAATGCGGATAACATTATTTCCGTCAACAGGACTTGTGTTTTGAGTAAGCGCCAGTTTTTCACCATCACGATACCCGATCGTTTGCCCTGGAAGCAGAAAAAAATCCGATGAAATAACATAGTTGGCAATATTAGAAAGAAGGGCATACACGTCATCTTCAGTTCGTGTTGATTCTGTTATTTCCACATCTAAGTGCCCAAATAAAGGTAAACCAAATGTGCGCCCACTAACAAGGTCCGGACGCGCCGTCACAACACGTACCCACAATAACAACGGAGCCTCGCCTTTCGATAAAGAATCAGCTAATTCCACGATCATCTGCGCAGAATGTACGACCCCCAGTTCACGACGAAACACACCGACAGCACTTTCTTCACGCATAAGAGAATCAAGCATTTGCACCATTAACGTATGCGCTTGCACCGCCATACGCCGGCGCGCACTTTCTTCAATAATTCCTTGAGGCACAACTGGAACAGTTTCTCCCTGGGAATTTGTGTAGGTATTAATATGGCCTGTTGATGCATCGCGAACAGGGGCAAAACACGTAATCATCACATGAAATTCGTGAGGCGGCAAAGTGCCATCGTTTTCTACTTCCAAAGGCGATGAAACAGGCGTGAGCATCATCGTCATTCCCTGATAAGAGAAATGATATATATTTCCTGAATTTCCGCGCCCCATTGAAGGGTCAACATCACTCAGGGACGCTTGAACAGGAAGTGACCACAAAATTTCTAGGCGCGCAACAGCTTCTTCAATATTAATTGGAGCAGTAAAAAGAGCGACTGTTGACAAAAATTCAGGTGCCATTCCATGAATAGCTGAAAGTGATACTTCATGCTCCATATGTATCAGTATATAGGAAAAGGCATATAAGAAAAGAAGCCGAGAAAACTCGACTTCTTTTTCACTTACGATGTGCACATTTTATAGATGTTGATTTTTTCTTCTTACAAGAACAAACCCAATGAACACCAAAACAACAGAAGCAATAACTCCTAGGCCTACACGTGCTCCAGTGTTTGACAAAACAGAGCTCGTCACCGATTGCGACGGAACGCTTGTCAAATCAGAAACCGTAGCCGTAGTTCCTGAACTTTGTGAACCAGAACTATTAGAAGGAGTGGCGCTTGTACCTGTATTTGTACCAGTTCCATCAGTTGATGGTGATGGATCGTTAGTTGGCTCTTCAGTACGTACTGCAGTGTAGATAACATAGATATCCTCATATGTTTCATCAGGGTCAACTGCTTGAGCTGGAATATCTTCAAAATCAGCAGTCCATCCATCTGGATGAGGAATATCGTCACTAGTAACAGCAGGGAATTCTCCATCCGACCAATCAGATGGGTTATTCAAATTGCCATTTTCAGGGTCAACATCATATGTACGATTCACCGTTACAGTCTGGGTCAAAGAATCAGCAACAGGCTCTCCATCCTTCGTAATATAACGATAATGAATAGTGCGAGTTACATCTTTCTCTTCTACATTATTCACAGGGATAGGAACAAACTGAGCAGTTCCAATCTGATTATTCTTATCTTTCCCCTGAATTGTTACAGGATCAGGCTTTCCAAGATAATCTTTCTCAGAAGGAGTGAATGTTACTTTACCGGTTTGTGTATCAATGGTATATGTACCAACCTTCTTACCGTTTTCATATGCGTCAGCCGTGTCGCTTGTAGTTCCATCAGCGTTCAAGAAAGCATATTCAACGATCTCATTAACATCACCTGTGTCTGTTGTTGGCGTAGAAACCTTGATTTCTACACTACCACTAATGGAATCGCCAACAGCTCCGTAACGAGTGACAGTATTACCCTGTGGCTTCTTTGGTGTATAGATAACATATACATCATCAACCTTAACTGGGGCAGTTGGTGTCAATTCATCAACAGCTGGGGTGTTTGCTTCCCATCCTTCTTGTTCAGGAGATGCAACAGATGGGAAACTATCATCAGCTGTCCACGATATTGGGTCACTAAGCGCACCAGTCTTCGGATCGACCGTCTTGATACCTGTTAAATTCACCGACTGCTCAACATCATCAGTTACAGCATTACCGTTTTCATCCCAATACTTAAAATGAATAGTACGAGTAGCAGCATCCGTCACACGA
>JAGBKC010000064.1 GCA_017934115.1 Actinomycetaceae bacterium
CATATCCTTACTTCTTGCCTTTGTTCCATATATTCTTTTTGTATGGATTGCTGATCAGTGAATCCACAGATTATTACTTTATACAGGGAGGAAATGTGGTATAGAAGTGTGGAAGCATTTATATCGGCATGTCTCTATAGTTTTTTCATCTATAAAATTACACAAAATTCATTAAAGCGCATTGGAGTAATGTTTGGTGTTATTGTGCTTATTTCTCTTGTATCTAATATTATGATTATGAATCGATGAGTTGATGTGACAAATCTATTTTGCAAATATGTGGAAAATATATATTTGTATTTTCCGAAAATAAACTACATGTTTTTATTTGTGTGTCTTTTGTCATGATGTATTTTATGCTTGTGTTTTTTGTTGCAAGTTAAAATTTTATTTATTGCAAGACAGTTTGTGATTGTTTGTGGAGTTGCTTCGTCTGCTTCGTCTGCTTCGTCTGCTTCGTCTGCTTCGTCTGCACCTTTTTATGTGTAGGTGATGTGGATGATGTAATTGAGGTTGGTGAAGAGTCGTTGATGAGCAATATGAGTTGATGGAATATGCAACTCTATTGTCCATCCGAAGAAAGGTAGATAGCATGAAGTTAAAGAAAAGTATAAAAAAATTTTTTACAACAATGTTAACAACTTTTTTTATTTTATTTTCTCTTAGTTTATTTTCTTCTCCTTCGGCAGATGCGTATACGGGTAATGTTGATGATGAATTAATGCTGTTAAAAGATGATGTTTTATTTAGTAGTGATATACAATCTTATAGTTTTTCGAAAACGAAACATGCATCTGGGCTAGCTGTTCTTCCGGCATATGAAGAACGAGCTTTTTCTGCTGTAGCTAAAGGTTCTCCCGCAAGGTGTACAGGACGAACTGATTATCCGCATAAGTCTGGTGATTTTGCTTCAGTGCACGCAAGAGTTACGTGTAATTTTAATGTTAAGAGATTGGAAACTGTCACTGTATTGACTCGTGATCGATGGTATGGAACTCAGATTGTGAAAAGTGACTCTTCGGTGTCAACTGGGAAATATACGTCAGGCGACGCACATCCACATTATTATTGCAAAGGCTCTGGAATATATACATATCGTGCATATTCGCAACATGCATCACTGGAAAATGGGCGTGTCTATCGAGCAAGTACATCTAATTGGCAAGTTCCTGGTATAAGTCGCTTCAAGTGTTAGGAGTGGAATGAGTGTGGAGAAAATTATACACGTGTCTTTGGATAATTTGCGGTTTTATGTTGAAAAACCGCCAAGTACACCTCCTCGTCTATGTATTGATAATAATGAATTTTTTCCTGAAGAGTATCATTGGTGTTCTGATCCGCATATTGAACAAGTATCTTCTGTTGTTTCTTCGCCTTTTTTTCATCAGATGAAAATGCACGATAGGCATGTGTTCCTTATTTTTCGAACGAAAATCATACCTTCGTGGATTCGTATGAAATTTTTTCGCACTAAACGTTCTATTACTGCGCATTCAAAAAAATGCAGTTTTACATTTGATGTACTTGAACAAAAAAGTAATGTGACTCTAAAGCGTAATAAAGAAACAAACCATATTATTATTGATTGTGAGATTGTTGAAAATGTTAGCAAATATTGTTGCATAGAAGTTGGGTATGATACTGGCTTAGATTTTTGGAAACCAAGCTATGCGTCCTATTATGTAAAGATAGTAAAATGATAAAGAGAAATATCTTAGTAATTATTTTTCCACTGTTATTGTTGTTACTATTTGCTTTTCTTGATAATTGCTTGCATAGAGAAGCAGTAAGTAGAGAGTATCGCAATATAGAACTTGTTGAGATAGACACTGTTCCGCTTGATCTTCCTGTGTTAAATATAGATGGAATGCAAGTGAATCCTTTATATTATTTATTGGTATACCGAGGAAAAGCGAGAAATGAATATTTCTGATACTCCGCACTACTCTACTATTGATGATGATATTGCGATATCAAAGAAAGAAAAAATTACATTTCACATTTCTGATTTATCGGAACCTGCTTTTATAAATATACGTTATTTTTATACTGTAACCGAGGACGGTTTACCTAATGATACTGATGATTTTCATATTGAATGTATCAAGAAAAAAGCGAGTTGTGATATTAAAAATGACGAGAAAAATATTTATGTGCAAGCTTTTATGGATGAACGTGCTGTTTTTATTGTGGTAGAACTTTTTTATTACAATCCTAGTGAAGTCAATGAACCTTACTCAATTGTCACATATGGTTTTCATGTTAAGTGATACTGGAAAGTGGTGTACTTAAAAGTGCGCAGACAACTCTTTTTTCAGGTATTTATACTACATTAGTACATGAGATAACAGGCATTTCAGTATATAATTTTGATATGTATAGGGGAATATTTGAAGTGATGGGCTGTTCAATTTTATGGCTATAGTGTGATAAGCAGTCTATAGTTACATATATAAAATGTTAGACATCATCTTTGAAGTTGTAAAATTTTTTGCGGTATTTCAACATGTGTGAGTTGAATGAAATAACAGATTAGTTACTTATGCATCAGACTTTCCTAATAAATAGGCACGAGCATCATCATCGTCTTCGGCACGTAACCGAGGTACGCTTGCTAACTCTGGGCGGATACCGGTTTTTGTTGCGTAAAATGCGCGAATCTTTTCCATATCTTCTTCGATATTTCCACTAAGATAATACGCTTCTGCCCATCCCACTGTTTTAGTGGAAGAATCAACGAACCCCAACTGCACTGGTACGCCAGCTGTTTGGGCAATCTTATAAAAACCTGATTTCCAGTATTTCCTTTGAGAACGTGTTCCTTTAGGTGTGATCGCTAGAATGAGGTCGTCGCTTGATTGCATCTTGTTAGCTAAATCAGTAACCATCCCCTCGGCAGATGAGCGCGTAACAGGTATGCCGCCTAGAGCGCGTATAAGTGCGCCTAAAATAGGTGCATTACCTAATGAATCTTTGATGAGGAAACGAGCAGAACGGCCTTCGCTCCATGTAGAAGCAAGAAAAAAGATAGCATCCCAGTTAGATGTATGAGGCGCTCCTAGCAAAATACCAACTGCAGGAAGTTTAGCGGCGTCCACGTTCCATCCGCGGAGCTTCAAAAAAGTCTTTCCAATAAAACGACGAATTTTCATGAGGCGTCCTTTCTAGGTATGCTACAGAAGTATGAAACCCATGTTGTCAACTAAAGCAAAAAAGCAAATGTTGGCGAATCGGGATCTAGTTTTTCAATATTGAGTGGTGAAGCATCCATGCGTGAAAGTAAAGGATTCAAATTTTCTGGCTTTTCAATTTCAATACCTACAAGTGCAGGGCCGGTATCGCGGTTATTCTTCTTGACATATTCGAAGAAGATAATGTCGTCACCTTCGCCCAAAACTTCAGATACAAAATGACGTAGCATGCCTGCTTCTTGAGGGAAAGTAACAAGGAAATAATGGCGCAAACCCTCATACACTTTGGAACGTTCGATAATTTCGTCATAACGTGAAACGTCGTTATTGCCGCCCGAGATAACGCAGGCAATTGGCCCTTCGGGTAAATCGGGTAAAAAGCGCGCAACAGCTGTTGATGCTAATGCTCCCGACGGCTCTGTGATAATGCCGTCAACTTGGTAGAGTTCAAGCATTTCGGTACACAGTGCACCTTCTGGAACTGTGATGACTTCGTCAACGAGTTTCTCGGCAATGTCATATGTTGTTGAGCCTACTTGAGCTACCGCTGTGCCATCTGCAAAAACATCGATTTCAGGTAGTTTTACTGGCCTCCCGGCTTTTAATGCTTCTGTCATGGAAGGTGCACCTGCTGGTTCGACACCGATAATTTTTACATGTGGTCGATATGTGCGTAGCCATGTTGCTGTTCCAGCTAGTAATCCTCCACCGCCAACTGGAACAACAACACTTGCTGGTTCTTCATCGGCTTGTTCGAATATTTCTTTGACGACAGTGCCTTGGCCGGCAATTGTTAATGGGGCATCAAAAGGATGAACGTAGGTGGCGCCATGTTCTTCTGCATATGTCAGTGATGCTGCGGCAGCTTCATCAAAAGTGGAACCGCCGATGATTTGCTCAATCCATGTGCCTCCGATATCGGCGATACGGTCACGTTTTTGTTTGGGTGTGGTGGACGGAAGAAAAATTTTGCCGTGAATACGTAAATGACGGCAGGCAAATGCAACTCCTTGAGCGTGGTTGCCGGCAGATGCGCACACTACCCCTGCTTTGCGTTGTGATTCATTGAGAGAAGAAATGAAGTTATAAGCTCCACGAACTTTATATGAACGTCCTACTTGTTGATCTTCACGTTTTAAATAAACGGGCTGGCCACGCAAGGATGATAAGCGTGGCGAAAAATCAAGAGGAGTGTGTCGAACAGTTGTGCCTAAGGTTTGTGAGGCAACAACAACATCAACTCCGGTAGGATGTTCATTGCTCATGTTGTCTAGTTTGCTCCTTTTGACGTATTTTTGCACTTTTCATCAGCGTGATATTAGGCAGATTTTCTTCTTTTTATCTTTGTGTGCTAAGTGCTATAGCTCATTAAAGCGTGTAATCTAGTAAGTATGACAATGCATGAATTGATGGATACTGATCAGTTAAGTTTTGAGTTTGAGCGTAAATTCTATATTTCTACTTTTCCTGATAGTGTAAAAGAAAATGCGCAAACTCAAGCAATTGTTCAGGCATATTTGTTTGCATCAGAAGGATATGCTGTGCGATTGCGTCTCATCTTTCCTGAAAAAGAGGCTATATTTCCACCTTTTGATGACAATGTGGATTATGAAGGTGCTTATGAACGCAAAGTTTTAGCTGGGTTAATGGATAGTGTTGATGTGGATGACCCGGCTCAGGTGCGCTCTCTTATTTCTGTGAAATCTCCTGCGGTCACAGCTGAACGTTATGAATTTGAAAAGGATATCGATATCGATGTTGCTTTTCAGATTATCAGACGCAGCCCCAAAATCATTGTGAAGAATCGCTATAGTGTGTGGATCGGTGAAGACGGCTGGGCTTTCGATGTTTTTGCTGGCCAAAATACAGGTTTGATTGTGGGCGAATGTGAACGCCTTTCGCCAGTGACTAACCTTGAGATCCCAAAATTTTGTTTGACGGAAGTTTCGGGCGATTTGCGCTTCACAAACGACACATTGTCGCGAATGCCGTGGTGTACATGGGAAGACTCGTTCAAGCGTGAACTTGAAGCAACGGGGCCTAGATTTTTGAATCTATAATTTTTGTCAAATATGCGCAAAGGTGTGGTTATTGTATCTGTACATTTGCGTACATTTGTGTGGAAAATGCACTAACTAATCATTTTTGTGTTTTTTGTTACCTTGGTGTTATGTTCGTGCACTGAACGTAATTATATGTAAGAATATTCATAACATTAAAAGAGGGCATACTTTTAATGTTCAGATGAGTAGCCGACTGTTGTTACTGGTTACACTTCTGTTTCTTTGTTTCTAATTCCATGTTGCCATAATGAAAATTATGGTACTAGTAAAGGAAATAGCTTTTTGATGGTGAGCGAAAAGCGATGTTCCTTTACTGTAAAGGTTCTGGAAGTTTGCTGTCTTCCAGGACCTTTATTATAGCATAAATAAAAATAGGGCATTTTTCCTTAACTGATATATGAAATAAAAACTTTTTGAAAAGGAAAGTATAGAGGTGATTACCCTATGTGTGATAAAAAGAAGAATGCGCAAGATGATTCTGATAAAAAATTTCACTTTGATTCATGGGCTCTCGCCATAGGAATCATTCTTGTTTTGCCTTTGCCATTTGCGTTATTTTACTCGGGAATAGACTGGATTCTATATGATGGTGCTGAAGGAAAAAAGGAGTTCATCGCATCTTATATAGCAATTCTTGTGTTTATTCTTGGTTCCATTGTTACATTTTTTATTAAAGAATGGTGGCAGGGACATAAAAGTACATAAAGATTTCTATAGATAGAAGAGATGATAATAAAGAGAGTTACGTCATGTGAAATCATATAAAAAGCCATAGACAACATTGTTGAGAATGTATGTCACTATGTATGGTCTATTTGATATGAAAACAATAGTATCTGTATATAGTTATCGCTAAGCAAAACGACGGCGGAGATCTTGAGTTATGTATTCCCAGACAAAACCTGATAGCAAGAGAAAAATACCAATTAGCACAAATACTATAGACACATGTTCGCTGATACTGACTCCGGTTGCTGGAGGAATGTTACGTGTATGAGTAAAAGTAATATCATTCCCTGAGGCAAGGATTATTCCACTTGCATTATTAGATTCGTGTAATCCTGAAGTATCTGTAAAAGTAGTAATATAGCCATTTGGTGCAGTTTGTGTTATTGAATAGCTTATTCCTACAGGTACAGTTATGTGGTATGTGCCGTCAGAAGGTTTCAAAGAAATAGACGAATTTGACGTGTTTCCTAGCTGGATAGTTGTTGTAAAAGAATCATTTTCGTCTGCTAAATCTCCTGTAACCTGAGTATTGATATTTAGTGTTGCCTGTGTAAGAGTGTTTGTCACATGAGCGCGTAATGTTTTAGGCTCATTGGCGGCTGTGTCTATAGAGGATGTGTATGTATATTGAAAAGGCGTGGTATTAGGGAAAACCTGTTCAATGCTATAAGTGTATTCATCTCCGGAAGAATCGTATCGTGGCAGATCATAGAATGAATATTTCCACATGTCATCGTTTGTAATAGTTACAGCATCTCCATATGGAGTTCCGTTTTGGTATATTTGCATAGATGTAGATGGCGGCCTGCTTGAATAGGCGTTCGTATCATCGATCCATGTAATATCGGCTTCGATATCTACACTTTTTTGCCAAGTCGCATCAATGGTGTGATTGGTGGAATCACCATTAAAAGTATACGTGTAATATTCTATTTTTCCTGCTGTATTGCGTACAGGAGTTGGTGCAACTTTCACTCCGTCAACCGTAAGGGTATCAATAATGTATCCAGCGTCAGGAGTTAATGTGTATGTGACGGTTTTCCCATGTGGAATATTCAAAATATCAACGCCGGTGGATGCAGCTTTCGTGAGCGCACTAGATGGTGTGGTAACAGTTCCTTGAAGATTTGTGTCAACACGGCCATGTTCGCCAGAGCTTGAGGTGATGGTATGAGAAATGTTTCCAGGCATAACTTTCATAGTTGCATTGTTGCGGTTAATAGTGGTGCCACCATTGGATAACCAACCTGATCCAGCCGCAGACCATATGGTTGAAGTTATTCCGGAAGACGTTAGTGAGGCAAAGCCTGTTGTGTAGCTACCATCCGTACCTGAAGTTGTTGGATAAATATCGTATTGTCCTGTAGCGCTACTATAAATATTTGACGTGAATCCGGAAGGGATAAATAGGTTATCTGTTTCTATATGAGCGCGTTCATTCCAACCAATATATGTATCATCTATGATGTTTTCGTTAGCACCATATATCTCATTAAAAGCAGCTGTTGTGCTCCTTACTTGATTGATGCCGTTGAGTGTGAAATAGAAAGTATCGTCTGCATTTGCGCCAATAATTTCTACTTTTATATCGATTTGTATGGCCATGCGTACAGGATTTGGGTATTCGTTCCCAGTTAAAATACTTCCATCTTCTCTAGCTATATATGTTGTGCTTGGAGAGTAAGATCCTGAAGCGTCGGGTGCGGTGTAAATAATA
>JAGBKC010000011.1 GCA_017934115.1 Actinomycetaceae bacterium
AAACAATCAAAAATAGACGTGGACCCGGTTGAGGACGCGGCGGGCACGCGTCAAGGAAAGAACGCCAGTCTGCCGCAAAAGCCTCTGAATTATCGCTGTACATCTTCGCTAATTCATGAGTAGGAGTATCACTATGTTGGCCAGCAACTGAAAGAGCTGTTGTAAATTCATGAGCATCAAGGCGCAATAAAACATCAACAGTAACGACTTGCCCTGTTGCATCCAAACACATCAATGTTTCACGAGCGTCTTCATGAGGAATGTCAGTTTTGACCCACGCAACGGGGAAAAGAGGAGCATCAAGCAATTCAACAGCACGTTCACGCAGTGCTTGCAGTGCATCAGCACCTAAGCGCGACGAACTAAGGTCAACCGATTGAGCTGGAACAAGTTGCCCATTTTCAAAGGCGAATACCGCCATGGTTCCTCCACTCTATGCCCCTTCATGCCTTCCCCCATACTATCTACGCCTATGCAAATAATAAGGCATGCATGTACAAGCCCTAGTTTAGCGAAAAAAGCGCGTAAAACATAGTGTCTCGTTCATTGTGAAACATTAGCCCCATCACGCAAAAGCTCAGCCAGATGAACACCATTTTTACCAGCTAATTGTTCAGCCTGGGTGCGACACGAGAAACCATCGGCCAAATATATAGCTTCATCAGGAGCTTTTTCTAATGCAGGCAATAAATGTTGAGATGCAATTTTTTTCGAAAACTCAAAATGACCAGCTTCCATGCCATGATTACCCGCAAGGCCACAACATCCTGAAATTTTCACTAGGTTTGCACCTGTTGCACGTATCAATTTCTCGTCAGCATTCCATCCCATCACTGAATAATGATGACAATGTGGTTGCGCGACAATAGTACGCCCTGTTAAATCTGGAAGTTGTAAAGCATCTCCTGGCCCCATAGGAAGCGGTGCACTTAACAGCTCTGCCAAGGTGAATGTCATAGAACTGATAAGCGGAGTGCGCTTATCATCCGGAAACAAATCTTCCAAATCACCACGCAACACAGATATACATGAAGGTTCAACACCAACAATAGGTATCCCGCTAGCCGCAAAGGGCGCCAATGTTTTCATCAAATTCTGAAGCTTCTTCTTTGCCGTATCAAGCTGCCCTGTCGATATCCATGTAAGGCCGCAGCACATGTCTGATGGCGGAACAAGAACAGTATAGCCAGCTTTGTGTAAAAGCTCGATCGCTGCAAGAGCCGGAGCGGAATCAAGAGTATGACTAAAAGAATCAGCCCATAACACCACATAACGTTTATCAGATAAATTTCCCTGTAAAGACACAAAATCATCTACAGAAAGCGCCTTCTTATATACTTTTTCCTTAGCTAAGGGGCACGCCGGGAAATGCGGAGCCTTACGAGCTGTATCTAACCCAGCTGCCCTAAAAAACACATTCTTAAAAACAGAAATACGCATAAAGGCATTAACAAGGGATGCACCACCTGGAATACGAGCTAATATACGTCCCAATGCAGGCAAATGGCCCACAGTATAGTGAGCGCGAGGACGCATTTTCCCTTTATAAGCACGGTAAAGAACTTCTGATTTATAACGTGCCATATCAATACCTGTCGGGCAATCGCGGGAACATGCCTTACACGACACACATAAATCAAGAGATTCGAGAACTTCAGGGCAATCCCATGAGGAGAAAAGTTCACCACGTGTTAATTCTTCTAAAACACGCACACGCCCACGAGTGACATCTTTTTCATTCTTCGTTGCATCATAACTGGGGCACATGAAAAAACCTTGATCAAAACGATCAGCACGGCAATTTCCTACACCTGTACAGCGATGAACGGATGCTGTCATATCACCATTGTCTTCATGAAAATGAAAACCACCAGCATAATCTGTTGCCTTAGCAAAAGGTCGGCGCAAGTTATCGTCAATGGTATCTGGGTGAACCAGAATACCCGGATTCAAAATATTATGTGGGTCAAAAAGATGTTTGACTTTCTCAAAAAGTTTTATGATTTCTGGCGGATACATGCGAGGCAGCATCTCACTGCGACATCTTCCGTCACCATGTTCACCCGATAGCGTACCACCAAAAGAGGCAACCAAATCAGATGCTTCTTCCATGAACGTACGAAAAACAGGTACTGTTTCATGAGTATCTAGTGGAAAATCAATACGTAAATGCACGCAACCATCACCGAAGTGACCATACATAAACCCATCGAGATGATGTTTATCCATCAAAGAACGAAGTTCACGCAAATATGAACCTAATTTTTCGGGCGGAACTGCGCTATCTTCCCAACTTGGCCAGGCCTGCACATCATCTTTTGTGCGCCCAGCAAGCCCAGCACCATCAGCGCGGATTCGCCACAATTGCGTTGCGTCATCACCTGCAGGGCAAATGCGGTAGGCATCTGTATGTGCAGCATCTGCCATCTGCTGGGCTCGACGCATCACATCTTCTTCGGTTTCGCCTTCGCGAGCGCCCACCTCAATAAAAAGCCAACCGGCACCCTCCGGAAGTTCTGGCACACTTCCCTTATGACGGCGCACCATATTCACCAGTTCAGCGTCAAGGCCTTCAACCGCCAAAGGCTCAAAATCAAGCAAAGAAGGCACATCGTCTGCAGCAGAAGGCATATCCTCATAGCCCAAAACCAACAATGTAGGAGCTTTCGGAACAGGAACAAGACGCAAAACCGCTTGAGTCGTCACCGATAGCGTACCTTCCGAGCCCACTAAAAAGCGAGCTAAATTTCGCCCATTTTCAGGCAAAAGATGTTCAAGAGAATAGCCTGAAACCTGACGCTTGAAAGTACCCATATGCATACGCACAGCAGCTAAATGCGAATCAACCAAAGGAATGAGCCCCTCAATAATATGCGCATTATCGGTTTGCGCAATGATGCGCCTACCATCAGCCAAAAAAGCCGTTACTTCTTCAACATTATCAACAGTGCGGCCATAAGCAACAGCATGAGGCCCACATGCATTATTACCAATCATTCCACCAAAAGTTGCGCGCGTTTGCGTTGAAGGATCAGGGCCAAATCGAAGTCCGTATTTTCCTGCTTCCTTTTGGAGTTTCGCCATCACGAGGCCAGGTTGAACGCGTGCAATACGTTTTTCAGGGTCGATTTCCAGAATTTTATTCATATAACGCGAAAAATCCAGAACAATACCAGGGCCAATAGAATTACCAGCCACTGATGTTCCAGCGCCGCGCGAGGTAAAAGGTACACCATATTCACGAGCGATTTTTAAGGTTTCTTCAACGTCTTTATCGTCACGCGGACACACAACAACGCGCGGAACAATACGATAAAGAGAAGCATCTGTTGAGTATTCAGCGCGGCGGCGCGCATCTGCTTCAACATCTCCGCGCACATGAGCTTGCAGCAAGGAAACAAGTTCCTTATCTGATATGTTTCGAGCAGATAATGCAATACGTTCGTGCGAAACCATATATACCCTTTATTCTTAACTACTTTTTTTCATTCTACGTCTTGATAACGCTCAGGCGAAGTTTTTCGAATTAAACAACATCGGATGTACAAAAAGAAAAAAAAGGGGAGCTGTTGCTCCCCTCAATCATATAGAGCTTATGCACGCGATGATTCATTTCCAAGAGCTGCACGCCCTGCTTCAAGGCGCGCAACAGGGACACGGAATGGCGAACATGAAACATAATCAATGCCAATAGCATCAAAGAAATGGATGGATGCAGGATCGCCGCCATGTTCACCACATACACCGCAATGAAGTTCAGGCTTTGTACGTCTGCCGCGCTCAACACCGATTTCCACCATTGCACCAACGCCTTTTTCGTCAATGCTTTCAAATGGGGAAACTTGGAAAATTCCACGCTCAAAATAATCTGAGAAAAATTCTTGTTCCACATCATCGCGTGAGAATCCCCATGTCATTTGGGTCATATCATTAGTTCCAAAACTAAAGAAGTCAGATTCTTCAGCAATTTCATCAGCTGTTAAAGATGCGCGAGGAATTTCCATCATGTTTCCGATCGGAATGGTGAGATCCACTCCTTTATCCTGCGCAACACCAGCGATGATGTTCTCAGCTTGTTCGCGTACAATTTGCAATTCACGGTACGATCCAATAAGTGGCACCATGATTTGTGGACGTGGATCATAGCCTTCTGCCTTCAATGAAGCTGCAGCTTCAGCGATGGCTCGGATCTGCACAGCAATAAGGCCAGGAATTTTCAAACCAAGACGCACGCCACGCAAGCCGAGCATGGGGTTACGCTCTTGGTTAGCACGAACAGCCTCAAGCATAGTGGCATCGTAATCACTCAATGGAGTATTTGTTGCAACCGCAATAGCTGCCTGAGCCTCAAGATGAACCATGTCCGGTAAGAATTCGTGCAACGGTGGGTCAATCAAACGCACTGTCACCGGCAATGCATCCATTGCTTTGAATATTCCATAGAAATCTTCGCGTTGCAATGGTTCAAGCTCATCAAAGGCCTTTTGACGCTCCTCATCATTAGCAGCCAGAATAACGCGTTCAACAAGCTGACGACGCTCACCTAAGAACATATGCTCAGTTCGACACAAGCCAATACCTTGAGCACCAAAATCGCGAGCGCGCTGCGCATCTTCTGGATTATCTGCGTTTGCTTGAACACCAAGGCGCGCCTTAGCATCTGCATGTTGCATAATACGATCAACGGCACGGACAAGTTCCTGAGTTTCTGCATCATCAGCTGCTGCAAGGCCAGCTTCCAAACCTTCAGCAATGTAGGTCATCACCGGAGAGTCACTCACAGCAACTTCACCTTCATAAATATAGCCCGAAGTGCCGTCAATGGAAATAACGTCTCCTGCCGTGAAGGTACGGTCTGCACTCTTAACGTAAACAGTACCCGCATCTTCATCAACGATAAGATCTTCAGCGCCCACAACGCAGCAGCGCCCCATACCACGTGCCACAACGGCAGCATGAGATGTCTTTCCACCACGAGCTGTCAACACACCAGAAGCTGCCACCATGCCAGCCAAATCATCAGGGTTTGTTTCACTGCGGACAAGGATGACCGATGCGCCTGCTTGAGTGCGCTCTACTGCCTGCTCATTATTAAGAACGATCTCGCCAACGGCAGCACCTGGGGATGCTGGAACACCAATAGATACCGGCTCACCAGCTTGCTTCGTATTGAATTGTGGGAACAAAAGAGACTGCAATTGCGCGCCTGTTACACGAGTGACTGCTTCATCCATCGTAATGAGACCTTCATCAACAAGCTGCGAGGCAACACGGAAAGCAGCCGCCGGAGTGCGCTTACCAACACGAGTTTGGAGCATCCACAGTTTCTTTTGCTGAATCGTAAATTCAATATCACACAAATCGTGATAGTGCTTTTCGAGTTTCTCCATAATATCGCGCAGTTCATCATAAGAACCTTTATCAATATTTTCGAGATCTGCCAAAGTCAATGTATTACGTATGCCAGCCACAACATCTTCACCTTGGGCATTAACGAGATAATCTCCATACACGCCTGAATGACCAGTTGATGGGTCACGCGTAAAACACACACCAGTACCTGATGTATCACCCATATTGCCGAACACCATCGTACAAATATTAACGGCTGTACCAAGTTCATCCGGAATGCGCTCACGGCGGCGGTAAATGACTGCACGTTCGGTATTCCATGAGCGGAACACCGCCTCAATTGCTTGATTCATTTGTTCACGCGGATCTTGCGGGAATTCTTTACCTGTTTGTTCACGAACTATCTTTTTATACTCATCGACAAGCTCACGTAAATCCTCGCTCGTCATGTCAAGATCACCAGAATAACCCTTTTCATCTTGCATCTTTTGAAGGGCATCAGCAAATAAATCACCATCGATATCTTGAACTGTTTTGCCGAACATCTGAATAAGGCGGCGATAAGAATCCCATGCAAAGCGTTCATTACCCGATTGTTGAGCAAGGCCATTGACAGATGTGTCATTTAAACCGATATTGAGCACTGTTTCCATCATGCCGGGCATAGAGAATTTTGCACCCGAACGCACTGAAACCAAAAGAGGATCAGAAGCATCTCCCAGTTTTTTACCCATCGCATTTTCGACATCACTTAAATATTGGGTGATTTCTTCGTCGAGTGACGCAGGAACACTACCTGTTGCGAGATAAGAGCGGCACGCATCTGTTGTGATGGTAAAGCCAGGAGGAACAGGAAGGCCAAGGTTAGTCATTTCTGCAAGATTTGCACCTTTACCACCAAGCAAATCGCGCATATCTTTGTTTCCTTCAGAGAAAGAGTAGACATATTTTGTCATGTGTGGATAACCCTTCAACTCATGCCATACGGCAGTTACCTACATGTAACGCGGTAACGTGTAAACGTTATCAAAGTTACATGTAAGGCGCACTACTTTTTGAAGGGCAAATTTAATATTTTTTTAACTTTTCTTTGTGAATATGTAAATGGAAGTGAAAAATTAATGCATCCCTAAAATGGTTCCATCATCACTTAAAGAAAAATCACATGCTGATGGGCGCTTAGGCAAACCAGGCATCGTCATAATCGTCCCTGTAATAAGAACAACAAAACCAGCACCAGCACTTAAACGAACTTCACGAATAGAAACATCGAAATCTTCAGGAGCACCTAATTGTTTCGCATCAGCTGTGAAAGAGTACTGCGTTTTCGCAATACACACAGGAGCTTTCGACCATCCATCATTTTCTAAACGCTCTAATTCTCGCTCCGCTGCCTTGGTAAAAACGGCACGTTTACCTCCATACACGCGCTGAACAACGGCTTGAGCCTTCTCTTTCAAAGAAGCGTTTTCCTCATAAGCATAGCGCAATTGACTTGGATGAACAAAAGATTCCACAACTGCTTGCGCTAAATCTTTTGCGCCTTCTCCTCCGTGAAGGAAATGAGTTGCCAACACAACTTTGACTCCGCCAAGTTCTTCGCGCAATGCAGTAATTTCAGCTTCAGTATCACTGGCAAATTGATTGATCGCCACAATAACGCGCTGACCAAAAACATCACGCAAATTAGCCACATGACGGCGAATATTTGCACATCCTGCACGTAAGGCATCTACATTTTCATTTTCTAAATCGCTCACAGGAATGCCACCATGATATTTAAGAGCGCGAACTGTTGCTACCACAACAGTTACATCTGGAGAAAAACCAGTGGCACGGCACTTGATATCAAAGAATTTTTCTGCACCAAGATCTGCACCAAAACCAGCTTCTGTCACAACGATGTCACCCACACCAAGTGCTGCTTTTGTAGCGATCACAGAATTACATCCATGAGCAATATTGGCGAAAGGACCACCATGCACAAAAGCTGGCGTTCCTTCTTGGGTTTGCACCAAATTAGGCGAAAGTGCATCTCGTAAAATTGCCGTCAAAGCGCCTGTTGCTTCCAGGTCATCAACCGTTACAGGTACGCTTTCATATGAATAACCAACAACGATACGCCCCAAACGCTCATGTAAATCATCAAGAGATGAAGCCATACAAAACGTTGCCATAATTTGCGACGCCGCAGTAATATCAAAACCACTTTGACGTGGCACTCCACCCATGCGTCCGCCAAGACCAATCACAACATCTCGCAAGGCACGGTCATTAACATCAACGGCGCGGCGAATAGTAACGGTTCGAGGATCAATATTATGAGTACCAAAATGCAAAGCATTATCAACCATGGCAGCAAGGAGATTATTTGCCTCCGCAATAGCAGCAAAATCACCGTTGAAATGCAGGTTAATATCAGCAGCAGGAATAAGCTGGGATTTACCACCACCAGTTGCGCCACCCTTAATGCCAAAAACCGGACCCATCGACGGTTCACGCAAAGCCAGGACAGCATTATGGCCTAAAAGCCTCAAACCATCAGCCAAGCCAATAGATGTGGTTGTTTTACCTTCACCTGCAGGAGTTGGAGAAATAGCCGTTACTAAAACAAGTTTGGAACCTGAAGTATCAAGAGAGTTTATATGAGCAAGGTCTACTTTTGCTTTACTTCGCCCATAACGAAGAAGAGCTTCATCTGGAATATTGATCATACGCCCAACTTCTTCAATCGGCAAACCTTCATTTTGACCTGCACCAATATTTTCTGCCATATCTCCTCTATTCCTCATCTATCTGTTCTTGATATATGTGCGTAACATAAGTATAACTAACAAAAAACTGTTGCTTTTTTTTGAACAAGAGCAGTAGCGAGCGCTCCTAATCCCTCGATACGTCCCAATGCTCCCAAATGATCTGTCGTTGTAGCGCTTACCGATACTGGAGCGCCAACCACCTCAGTCATTTTTTCTTCAGATTCTTTTTTGCGTGGAGAAAATCGAGGTTTTTGCCCTATGAGCTGCACTGACACATTGCAGATATCCCAACCTTCATCATCAAGAAGTCGTTGTGTTTCTTGCAGCAATAATTCACCGCTCGCCCCTGCATATTCTGGTTTGTCGACACCGAAGATAGTGCCCAACTCACCAATACCCGAGGCAATCAGTAAAGCATCAGCAACAGCATGAGCAATAACATCAGCATCGGAATGACCATCAAGCCCTTGCTCTCCAGGCCATGGAAGGCATGCCAACATAAGGAGACGAGTTGTATCTGCACTAAAAGCATGCACATCGATTGCCGATCCCACACGCATATCCATACATTCTCCTTTTACATACGCTCTGCTATATATTCAGCTACCACCATATCCAAAGGACGCGTTATTTTCATGGAAAACTCACTGCCCTGCACTGCTATGACCTTGCCGCCTGCCTGTTCAATAAGACTAGCATCATCGGTGGCACTTATTGTTTCATCGTCAGCCGTATCTTTATATTTCTGATGAACATTGCGCAAAACCTCAGTAGAAAAGGCTTGCGGAGTTTGTACGCTCCGCAAAAAATCACGTGAAACAGTTGCAGTTACTTCTTCCCATTCATGCCCATCAACTCGAGATGACACCTGCTTGATCGTATCCGTCACAGGCATAACAGGAATAGCGGCAGAAATCCCAGCACATAAGGCACTCTCTAAACGCTGTAGAACACTAAGAGGAACAAAAGGACGTGCCGCATCATGGACATATACATATACGCTTTCTTTGCAGAGTTCTAATCCATGAGCAACGGATTCTTGACGCGAACGGCCACCGGCACACACAAATACCGGAATACTTTCACTTGTGCGGTATTTATGCACTGTAAAATTTTTGACATCCTCTATTACATGGCATACATATCCATCACAACGTAAGACATCAGCAAATTCTTCGCATGCATCGCCTGGTGCAGTAACAACAACAAAATCGCAGATCTTCGATTTAACAAACAACCCAACAGAATAGCTTAAAAGAGTTTTTTCACGCACACACACAAGAGCTTTAGGGATATTGTAACCGAGACGAGTACCCTGCCCTGCTGCCGTGACGATTGCTGCGCGCATTACATTGAAGACTCGAGAATTTCATCCAAAAGAGCTAAAGCTTCTTTATCACTCACATCGCGAGCTAAAGCCACTTCAGAACCTAAAATTGAGCGAGCTTGAGCAAGCATACGTTTTTCACCTGCAGAAAGATGATGCGCTACTTCACGGCGCGTTAAATCACGAACAACTTCGGCCACTTTCACAATATCGCCAGATGTTAATTTCTCGCCATTTGCCTTAAAGCGGCGCGACCAGTTTTGAGGTTCTTCCACATCCTTTTGGCGCAAAACAGAAAAAACATATTCAAGTTTTTCATCATTAGAAACATCACGAACGCCAACTTCTTCTACTTTATCTGCAGGAACTTGAATAACAAGATCACCTTTGACAACTTCAAGAGTAAGATAGAGTTTTTCTTCTCCACGAATAATTTTTGTTGAAATATCTTGGATACGTGCAGCACCATGATGTGGATACACAACAGTTTCGCCGATACTAAATCCCATTAAAATCCTCTATCCTTCAACCCCGAACGTCTCCCATCAATGTCCTAATACTACCATGTTTTATGGAATACAAACATCCATCTTGTTCACATTTCACATACTCCACACCGTTAGTCATAAAGTTAACGACCGTATTAAAAACTATGCCTGCGTAACTGAAGAACAACTTCACCATAAACATGATCCTGAGCAATACACCCATACATGCGCGAATCAATTGCTTCTGTTCGGTTATCACCTAAAAGGAAGAGCTGTCCTTCTGGAACTGTCAAAGGGAAAGTAACACCATCAACAATTTGTGTCGTTTCTTTTCCAAAAGTGTAGTCTTTATCCTGCTGATACGAACCGTTAACAATAAGACCTTTTTCGTCAATATCGACAGTGTCACCGCCTTTAGCGATCACACGCCCTGCCAACATTTTTCCTTCATAATTAACAAGTACAACAGCGTTTTGTTCATACTTTGCCCCTAAGCGATAATACACAATAACATCACCTGCATTTATATGTGGCTCCATACCTGTATCATCTGCTTTGTGTAATCCAAAAATAAAAGTAAAAATTGCCGCTAATACAGCAATAACAAGACCTATTTTAATAACAAGTAAAAGAAGTTCCTTCCACAGGGGTATCTGTTCTTTTTGCGTAAGCGAATCATCCGTTTTACTCTTTTGTTCATCTTCAAGTATCTGCGTATCATCTTCAACGCCATTATTTTTATCTTCTTTAGGTGACATTGTCGCATCAGCTAGCACATATGAGTCGCTATCAATAGAAGGTACATGGATATCAACATTCACGTTATCGTCTAAAAACACAGATCCATGATCATCTTCATGAAAATCAAACACACCATCATCATGAATATATCTATTGCGTTCTTCCATTGCGCCTCCCATTTGTTTTATCCTAGCGCCTTTCACCATCATTCATGCCGGTCAACACAGATAAAAAAAGCGAGGATATACCACCCTCGCTTTTTGTTTTAATGTCTTTACGCCTCGGATGTAGCATCTTGTACAGCTCGACGGCGAACAATAAGGAGAATTCCACCTGCAACCATCGCAACAACAAATGCACCAAGACCAATGCGAGCACCTGTATTGGACAAAATGGTTTGCGTAGGAACATCCGTTGTTGTACTTGGCGGAGTTAATGGAGAACTCGGGTTACCATCACCACCCGTACCTGTAGCTGGAGGAGGTGTTGCTTTATCTTCGTATTTTACTGTCCACCCAGGATCAGTAACTTTCTCATTGTCCTCATTGTAAATAATAAGTGCGCGACCTACCTTGTGGACAAGCACACGCCATACAGTTGAATCATAGGTATACCCATCAACAGGTGTATCAATTTTTTGATACATTCTATAGGTATGTTCGCGCTCATTCATCTTGTCAAAAGCATCAGAAAAATCTAATGTAAGCTTGTCATCGCCCTCTAATGAACCCGTCATAGTCCAGCAATATGGACTACCAGTTACACCACCTGAGGGCATAGGAGCACCCTCTTGCTCTGCTTCAATGCAATAAGTAAAAGTTTCCTCTAAACCTTGTTTATTTCCATAATCAAGTTTTTGCCACACATATACGACTTCCGTGTTGTCATCTGCCCATGATGCTTGAGACTGAAGAACAACACCCCCCAGAGCCATTGCGCATGTAGCGAGGAAGGCTCCTAACTTTTTGTAGACTTTCACTTGTTCCCTCCATATTATAAAAATACCTTTGATGGAAATGATACTCTAGAAAACCTTCTGTCTATCAAGACAAAAGCCCCTCCTCATCATCTTTTCCTTGTTTTCTATATTGATAAATAGCAAAAAGACTCCCTACAACACACACAAAAATCAAAAGATTCCAAAACAACCATGGCAAACCAAACCATCCGCGTGTATCCTCAACACCAGAGCCCGTATTGGGCCAATCAATAAATGAGCTCACAAAAGTGTCATCACTTACTTTTGCCACTACGATCGTGCGCCCATTTGTCGAATCAGATGCACAGGTCGAAAGAAGAAGAATACGGCTGTTTTCATCTAAAGAAACATCATTTGAATATAAAAAGATCGATCGAAGGCCTTCGATATATTCAATGCGCTGAGATTGTGGAACATTATTTCTATAAACTTTTGAATCGTAAGCGTCAGATTGCACAACACCAATTATTTCTACCCCATAATCTTTTCCATTATAAAAATAATTACCGTAACGATGCGAGCGGAAAAAATCCTCATCAGCATAGGCGTCAAGCTGGCCAAACATTTTATTCCGCTCCATATGATGCCCATAAATGACAGTAGGAAAAGAAGAAAAGTCAGGCTTCGTACGACTATCAAAAAACAGTGAACCCGATAATGAGAAATTCCCTAAGGGATCGTGGTTCAAATAGATCGTTTCATTTTCGTTGTACATTACTGGGTAGTCAATATTAGTTCCATAAATGCCCAACCATGCAACAACATCAGAATTTTGCGCACGTAACTCATCAAAACTCACGGTATTCTTGGCACTCGGCTTATACGGATGCCATTTTGACGAATCTGCCTCAGCCTCTATATTATGCGTATCCCATAAACTATAAGCACCAACACCAACAAACGCCAGCATCACTACAACAAGAAACAAGTTCACAAAAGCATTGACTGCCTTGATGGATAGCGATGCGAGCATGCGAGGAACACGCGACATGAGGTACCTTTCTACGATGCGTATGAGTATAAATGACGATTGAACGCCAGCTTCCCCCTTAAGACCTATTCATCTTCACACTGGTCAGTATTTTTGACGTTTTTCTCTTTATGTGCCTCCATATAGGCTTCTTCACGTTCGCGTATAGCTTCCTGACCGCCTTTTTCAAAAGCGAGTGCACGGATTTCTGCCTCTAAAGATCCTGAGAAAATCGAAGATTCGTGGCCAGGGCGAATCATCGTAATTGGCCCGTCAACATTTCCAGCTTGGGCAGCCTCGCGCGCTTCGTGAGCAACGCGCTCCAGAACAGAAACACGGTGAGGCAAGGAGTGTTCATCGTCATGATATTCATTTGTTTTGTGCGTAAGGTGTGATGGTTGAATAATATGTTCAGGCAGGTTATCCATCTCTTCCTTATAGGATTGCGGTTGATGCGCCAAGGCGGCCGATACATCTGCTGGTATTGCCTGTAGGCATTCTTTTTGCATCCACACCACCATAGATTCACGCACATAATTGCGCAAATCACTCATAATTGTTGTATTAGGAGCTGAGACAAGAGCCGATACGTGTAGATATTCTTCGTCAGCATTACGCACCTGAAGAACTCCCACTTTTCCATCCCACAAGTCTGTAGCCTCAAGGATTTTTTTCAATTGCGCACGCACGCGGTCAAGCGGAGCCATCCAGCTCATACGAAAATCAACATACATAAGGATTTCTGAAGAACGACGCGTCCAGTTTTCGAAGGTCGTTTTCGTCATTGCCGATGATGGCACAAGCAAACGTCTACCATCCCACACACTCAACACCACATATGTCAGTGTGATTTCTTCGACAACACACGTATTGCCATCCCACGATACAACATCACCCACACGGATGGAATCAGAAAAAGCAAGCTGCAAACCAGCAAAAATATTACCGAGCGTTGATTGTGCAGCCACACCAGCTATCACCGAAATAAGACCGGCAGATGCAATAAGCGATGCACCGACATTACGCGCTTGAGGGAATGTCATCAACACAAAAGAAACACCGATCAACCAGACAACTACAATAATGACCCGATGAAGGATTTGTAACTGTGTTTGAATTTTGCGAAAACGAGATTTACCGGCTTTTTGTGTTTTACGTAAAATAGTCGTTTTAACAGCCCCAATGATTCTTGTAACAAGCCACGTAACCACAATGATTTCACAGATGATAAAAATATGTTCAGCGTTGCTTTGCCAATGTGTAGGAACATTTTCCACAAAAAGGCGAAGAGCAAGCCAGGCCCCAAGAAAACTTGCTCCTCCGTGTAAAGGAACTCGTATTGCATTAACGAAAGCATTCGCACTTTCAAACTTTCTCGTTGCAAATTGCAAAACAAGAAGAAAGCAAAATGCCACAAAAGTACCTGCAAGAAACCCAAGAATCATCATCAATGACATATTGAGAAAATCAACTGTTACCGCGACTGCTTCTTCACTAACAACAGTGTCGGTAGCACCACTTGGCGATGGTGTCGACGATAACGACGCTGATAATTCATAATTTTTGACCTTACACACCAACTCGTTAAGTACAGCGCGCGATAATTCATATGTATGACGCATCATAACCTCCATTTCACACCCGCTTTACATGCGAGATTAGTGTAATTAGGACGTAGTTCTAACAAAAACACAAGTACGTGAGCGATGACACGTTTAAGTTGTAGATTTTTTCCTTCATTTCTATTTAAGATATACAGCGTTCACGGTTAAGTGAACAGGCATTAAGCCCCCATCGTCTAGTGGTCTAGGACGCCGCCCTTTCACGGCGGTAACACCGGTTCGAACCCGGTTGGGGGTGCGAGAGGTCATCTCATATGGCCCCGTAGCGCAGTTGGTTAGCGCGCCGCCCTGTCACGGCGGAGGTCGCGGGTTCAAGTCCCGTCGGGGTCGCGTTCATTGCCGGGGTTATCCCGGTTTTGTTCTATATGGCTCTGTAGCTCAGTTGGTAGAGCGTTCGACTGAAAATCGAAAGGTCACCGGATCGACGCCGGTCGGAGCCACACTCAAGCCCACTTTAGTGGGCTTTTGTTATACCTGCTTTTCTTTTTCTTTCTTTTTTCACCTTAAGCTGTAGCATAAGAGATATGAATTTTATTTCTCAACCAACGTCAAAAGATCTTGCTCCACATCTTCACCCTCTATATAGGCCACGTCGCTTGCGTTTAACGCCTGCCATTCGCTCTATGGTGAGCGAAACTTCCTGGCGCCCAGAACAACTCATCTACCCCGTCTTTGTGCGCGAAGGAATAAATGAACCTCAAGAAATCAGTTCTCTTCCTGGGCAGTATCAACACACACTAGAATCAGTAGTCGATATCGCGCGAAAAGCGCGCGATCTTCATGTTGGTGGCTTAATGATTTTCGGTGTGCCGCGCGATGAAGATAAAGATGATTATGGAAGATATGCATGGTCGGATGCATGCATTGCCAATAAAGCAATTGAAAGTATACGCAGCGAATTAGGCAATGACATTGTCATTATGGCCGACACATGCCTTGATGAATATACAAGCCATGGTCACTGCGGACCTCTTGACGAAAATGGCGATGTTGATAATGACGCAGCACTTGTATGCTACCAACAAGCAGCCCTTGCACAAGCAAAAGCAGGTGCGCATTTTATCGCCCCTTCCGGAATGATGGATGGCCAGATTCAAGCTCTTCGCGATGCACTAGATACACATGGATATGAGAATATTGGAATTTTTGCCTACTCTTCAAAGTTTGCATCGGCATTCTTTGGACCTTTTAGAGATGCAGTTGGATGTGAACTGCAGGGCGATAGGCGCAGCTACCAGGAAGATCCTGCTAATAAACGTGAAGCCATTCATGAAACTCTTCTCGACATTGAAGAAGGCGCCGATATGGTGATGGTCAAGCCTGCTTCTTATTATGGCGATATCCTTGCGCAAATCGCCGAGTTTTCTCCTGTCCCCGTGGGAGCGTATCAAGTATCAGGTGAATATGCCATGGTAGCTGCTGCTGCAGAACGCGGTTGGATAGATAAAAAACGCACTGTTGACGAACAGCTCATCTGCCTTGTGCGCGGTGGCGCAGATGTCATTTTGACGTACTGGGCTCTTGAAGCTGCAGAATGGAAAGCAAAGAAGTTATAGCAAGATGTTCACACACACAAAAAAGGACAATGGCTGGAATCTCCAGCCATTTTTATTCTCAACAAACTATATCAAGAACGCTTTATCGTTATCTCCTCAAGAGAAATAAGAGAAAAGACACTCATAATAAGAGGAAAAAATTTAGATAAAACAAAAGTAGCCTTGGCATATGTAGGGGGACCAAGACTACTTTAATATGGAGGGGGCAGATACAAGCTTAGAAAAGCTTGAACTGCGAAGCTAGTAAGCGGGACGAAAACAAAGGGATAACCGCTTATCAGCTATTTAGAAAAGACTTGAAAGCCAGTTTGTAAACACGCTCAAGAGGCTCTGCACAAGATTTGTGAAGAAGTTCTTCACAACTTGACCGAACTGTGCCAAAGCATTGTTTGCAGGTGTTGTTGCAACTGGAGCAGGAGTTGTAGCTACTGGCTCTTCAACAGCAGCAGGAGCAGTTGTTGTTTGAGCAGGTTCAGGTGTAACAACTTCTTCGTCTGCAGGAGCAACTGGATTTTCTGTGTTTTCAGTTGGATCAGCAGCAGGAGAAACTGGGCCTGAGCTTATTCCACTAACAGCAGTAGCTTTCACACCTGGCACTACTACTGACTTATCGCCAGAAGCGATAGTGCATGTACCTGATTTTTCAGTGTTTTCATAGCTTACACATGTATCAATCACATCACCATTGACAACATCTCGGCTAGAAGCAGCTACATGGTTCTTCTTATCAGCGGTTGCGTAAGTACGTGCAATAGATGTTGCACCTTCCCACTTCACTTGGACAGATGTAGCGTCAACAAGAATAGAACCTTGACCATCACTGTAGCCATTAGGGAAGAAACTTGATCCTACAACAGAACATTTGCCGAGATCTTCAACTTTGATTGGAGTATCAAATGTGTATGTCCACTTAGAATCTGCAACAGTTAAACTCTTAGGGCCATCACCGCAATCGATACTTGCACGGCGATAGTCATCTGTAGCTTTTACAGTGGAAGTGCCGGAAATCGAAAGAACTACTGGATCGCCAAGTTCTTGTGTAGCTGCAGGAGTTGTAGCTTCTTGTGCTGGAGTTGTTGCAGCATCAGATGGAGTCTTACGGTTTAAGTTGATGGAGTATGAACCAATCAAACGACCTTCACTGTTGTAGGCGCGATAGGTGCGATAACCTGTATCACCAATAGTGAATTGACCATTTACTTTGTTGATACGCTTATTTGTTTCAGTATCAATCAAGTATTCTGCGTTCTTCCATGTACCAGTAACGTTGAGAAGATCAATGGATACATCTGAAGCGCCAAGCTTGCCGGCACCAGAGAAAGAATAAGCCATAGAGCCATTAACGTTGAAGCTCCATGAACCGTCGGCAGCCGGAGTGACTTTACCAACAACTGTGTTGGTTTCAGAAGAAATGATTTCAATATATTGCATACCAACGCTTGTTCCATGCAAAGTTTGCGGAACGAATGTGGAAAGTGATGTGCTTGCTACTGTATTGTCGTCTGCCTGTGAAGCAGTTGGCAATGCAACCACTGCACCGCCAGCGAGAAGAGCAAGGCCTAAAGTAAGTGAGCTAAAGATAGCTGTCTGTTTCTTATTTTTCATAGTTATATTTATATCATTGTTAATATGAAAAAGTTGGGCAATCCTGCACATTTCCATAAAATGCTTTTCAATATCCCCCATTCATTAACAATGATTTTAACTTTTTTGTACCTGTGAGCAGTAAAAAAACTTAGCCAATAGTCCTATATTAAACGCATCACATTACCATAATCCGCCAGTCCGTTTCATCATAAAAAAATGACGCCACATACGCGGCGTCATTTTAGCAGATACATATTGCAGGGAAACAATACGCATCAATAAACGCATCCCATGTAAGCGAAGGGAGTAATTACATGCATGCGTCTCTCTTTTTAGAAAAGACCTGTTAACCAGGAAGTCAAGAAGCTCAAACCAGTTTGAACGAGATTTTCAAACCAATCAGCAAGAATTGGGCGCAAATTTTCGCCAAGGTCAACGAACCACTGGCGAATGCGCTCACCTGGGCGCTGAGTTGGCGCAGCAGATACAGAAGACGCATCAGCAGCAGGAGCAGAAGTAACATCATCAGCAGCAGGAGCCGTAACGGCTTCATTGCCTGGAGTTACAGTAACGTCTTCTTCTGCATCATCGCTTACTGTTACCTCATCGCCTGCGACGACATCATTACCTGCATCTTCAGTTTCAGTTGCTACTGGAACATCTGCTACTTCGCCGGCCTCATCTTCTACTGCAGGAACATCAGTTGCAGGAGTTGAACGGTTTAAGTTAATTGTGTACGAACCGATAAGGCGACCATCTTTGTTATATGCGCGATATGTTCGCTCACCCGTATCACCAATGGTGAACTTTCCTTTTTCAGGATCGATACGCTTATTATTTGCTGTATCAACAAGGTAAGCAGCACCCTTCCACGAACCTGTAACAGCAAGAAGTTCCACTGTTACTTCATCAGCATTGGCTTTGCCTGTTGCGCTGAAATACACAGCCAAAGAACCATCAACATGGAAAGACCAAGAACCATCTGGCTTTGGTGTGGACTTACCCAAAACAGCATTTGTTTCGCGAGAAATAACTTCGATAGTTGCAGCACCTTTGCTTGTTCCATAAATAACTTCAGGAACAAATGTTTGTGCGCTACGGCTGGTCACTGTCTGTGTGTCATCTGCGTTAGATACAGTTGGCAATGCAACAGCCATACCACCAGCAAGAAGAGCAGCTACAACAGTAAGTGAGCCCAATAGTTTTTTATGTGCGTTAATCTTCATAGCACTATTTATACACTACCTTTAGGCAAAACGTCCCGAAAACTTATAGTTAACTTGTAAGTTATGTTATGTGAAATACAACATGCATGTCGTATTTCTGAGCTAGCTACATTACATCATTCCAACACATAGAGCCATCTTAAAAATTCTCACTGCTCTTGTTCAGGGGTGACATTGGGCCATTTTTCTGAACAGTCACACAGAAATCTGGCACAATATTTTCCTATCATGTATTATCTAGAACAATACAAGTAATTTGGGAACATTCCCTTGACTCGATGAAGGGGGCACAATATGGGACGCGGCCGTCAGAAGGCCAAGCAGCGAAAAGTTGCCCGAACCTTAAAGTATTCCACTCCAGATACTGATTACGCTGCACTTGAACGAGAATTAAAAGCACAGCAGAATACGGATGCTCAAGAATCGGATGACGAGTACGACGATTACTACGTGTACGATCCTGACGACATCCCACCTGCAACAGATTAGTCTTCATCGTGCAGTGCTCCGGCACTGCACTTTTTGTATTCGGTTTACACATTCCCATGGATTGTCCTCATTTTCAGGCTAACGAGTGCACATCATGCACACACCTTGACCTCCCTTATAAAAAAACTATTCGCGATAAAGATATGCGCGTACGTCAACTACTTAGCGACCACACCATTCAGTGGCTTGACCCATGCCACAGCCCCACAACTGGCTATCGCAATAAAGCAAAACTCGCCGTGAACGGAACATATGCCCATCCAGTTCTCGGCATTGTTGATAAAACCTTTAATGGCATTGACCTCACAAAATGCACAGCATATGAAAAAGAACTACATAAGCTGTTCCCTGTATTATCTGCATTTATTACTCGAGCACAACTTACTCCTTTTCACGTTCCCACTAACAAAGGTGAACTAAAATACATCATAGCCAGCGTATCTCCCGAAAAAAAATTTCTCTTACGTTTTGTTTTACGCTCTACTGAAGCAGAAGTTCGCATTCGCAAGCATCTGCCATGGTTATATGAACAGATTGGCGAAGGTCATGTTATCACCATTAATCTTTTACCAGAACGTAAAGCAGTGACCGAAGGAAATACAGAAATCATCCTCAGTAGCGAAACAGAATTACGAATGAAAATAAACGATATCGATATGTACCTTCCACCAAAATCTTTTTTTCAAACAAACACGCATATTGCATCGCAGTTATATCAACAAGTTCGCACATGGATACGTAACATCGCCAAAACAAAACCTGAAATACACATATGGGATCTTTTTTGTGGAGTTGGCGGTTTTGCTCTTCATGCTTATACGCCCCATAACCGTATTACAGGTATTGAAATTAGCGAGGAAGCCATCCAAAGTGCGCGCCATAGTGCAGATGTAATGGGAGCACATAATATAGAGTTCATTTCTGGCGATGCCACCAAGATCGCACAGGATTACGGCACACCTGACATCATTATCGCCAACCCTCCGCGCCGCGGGATTACCACTTTAACCACACTTTTAGAAAAACTTCAGCCACAATGGATCATTTACTCCAGTTGCAACCCCACAACACTTCATACAGACATACAAAAAATGCCGTCATATACACCCATAGAGGCACGTAACTTTGACATGTTCCCTTTTACCAATCATATTGAAACAGCTGTTCTGATGTCACGAATGAAAGACTGATTCAATATCAGGCTATCAAATTTCATATCTATACAAGTCCCCACATTGAATAAAAAACAAACAGAAATCCTCTATTTTTCCCATTATCTCCCCAATCTCCTTTATAGTAGAACATGTCAAACTCGCAAAGGCGAGCGATACGGGAAAGGATTTTTCATGAAGAAGTTGAAAACACTTCTAGCCGCTACTGCTTCACTTCTACTTTCTGCGGGCATGCTTTCCGCATGTTCATCATCTGAAAACAAAGCTGAAGAGTTTGTCGTAGGTTTTGACCAGGAATATCCGCCCTATGGTTATGTTGCCAATGACGGCTCATACACTGGTTTCGACCTCGAATTAGCTCAAGAGGTTGCTAAGCGTAACAACTGGACATACAAGGCAACCCCCATCGATTGGGACGCTAAAGATGCACAGCTCAACTCTGGTGCCATCACCGCAATTTGGAATGGTTTCACCATGGAGGGGCGCGAAGGTCAATATGCTTTCTCGCAGCCATATATGCTCAACGAGCAGGTTATCGTTGTTAAAGCTGACAGCGCTATCAAAGAATTAAATGCTTTAGCTGGCAAGAATGTCATCACACAAGCAGATTCTGCAGCTTTGAATGTTCTTCAAGATGCTGAGGGCAAAAAATCATTAGCAGACACCTTTGCTAAGCTCGAAACAATTGGCGATTACAACAACGCATTCATGCAACTCGAATCTGGCATGGTTGATGCAGTTGCCTGCGATTCTTCCATTGCTGCTTATCAAATGAGCGCAAATGAAGGAAAATACGTCATTATTGAAGAACCACTTTCTTCTGAACACTACGCTGTTGGTTTCAAGAAGGGCGATGACGAACGCGCTAAGAAAGTCACCGAAACACTCATCCAACTCGATAGCGAAGGTTTCGTGAAGAAATTATGCGAGAAATATGCCGATCAAGGCATTAGCTACAACAACTGGACGCTTAAAAAGACAGATGCTAACAGCTAAGTAATACGTTCATATCCGAAGTGCTTCTTTAAGTAGGAGCACTTCTTTTTTTACCCCTATATCTATCAGAAAAGGTAACATTGCTATTGCTTAAACGATAACTCAAGGGAAGGAATGCGATGAGTTTATCGGTCATGCTCTCACTTCTTGGTGAAGGCTTATTGATGACGGCACAAATTTTCGTCACCACACTCATAGGAGCACTTCCTTTAGGCATCATCATCGCACTTGCACGCATGAGCTCCTTCAAACCGCTTTCACTGCTAACACGCGTTTACATTTCTTTTATGCGCGGCACACCTTTGATGCTGCAACTCATGGCACTTATGTTTGGCCCTTATTATCTTTTTGGACTCAACCTTGGCCCTGATTGGAAAATCTGGGCATGTTCCATTGGATTTATACTTAATTACGGTGCTTATTTTGCCGAGATTTATCGAAGCGGTATCCAATCGATTCCGCGCGGACAATACGAAGCAGCAGAAATTTTAGGATATTCTTCTACACAAACCTTTATACATATTGTGCTGCCACAAGTATTTAAGCGCATTTTGCCAGCGATGGGCAACGAAATCATCATCCTCATCAAAGACACATCCCTTGCTTTTGTTTTGGGAATCATGGAAATGTTTACCCAAGCTAAAGCACTAGCAGCAAGCCAAGTATCTATGCTGCCCTACATCATAACAGCAGGAATTTATTGGGTTTTCAGCGTTATTGTCGAAGTTATTTTGCACAAAATCGAAAAGAAATTCGACTATTACCACGATTAAAATATACAGAACAAACATTCACGGCAGGTGGCACATCTAATGAACACAAAACAAACCGCATCACGCACGACCCCATTACTTGAACTTCACGATGCACACAAATCTTTTGGCAACACACCCGTACTTAATGGCATTTCTTTTTCTGTCAACAAAGGCGAAGTTCTTGCCATCATTGGCCCTTCTGGTGGCGGAAAATCAACTCTTTTGCGATGCTGCACTCTCTTAGAAACACTTGATAACGGCACTTTACGTTATGGAGATATTGCTGTCTGCAAGGAAACTGACAGCGGCGCTCAATACACCTCTAAAGCGGAACTCCATAAAGCACGTGGACATTTTGGCCTCGTCTTTCAAAATTACAACTTATTCCCCCACTACACTGTTTTGAAAAACATTACAGACGCCCCCATACGGGTTCAAAAACTTTCACGTGAACAAGCAGAAAAAGAAGCTAAAGATCTCCTGGCGAAAATGGGACTTGATGGTAAAGAAAACATGGTCCCCAATGAGTTATCGGGAGGCCAATGCCAACGTGTCGCTATTGCACGTGCACTTGCCCTTAAACCAGATGTTCTCTTTTTCGATGAACCAACCAGCGCTCTCGACCCCGAGCTCACCCAAGAGGTGTTGCGAGTTATTCGCCAACTTGCCACCGAACATATGACAATGGTAATCGTGACACACGAAATGGCTTTTGCACGCGAAGTTGCCGACCGTGTTATTTTCATGGACAGTGGCACTATTATTGAAGAAGGCCCTGCTCACGAAGTGATTACGCAACCAAAAGAGCAACGAACGCGCGCGTTCCTCAATAAACACGCTTAAAACACTTGCATACAAAAAATGTGCGTACCGGCCACTCCATTCAATAAGAGTGTGTACTACCTACACCCATCACAAATGAAAGCAAAAAGCCATTCGCATAAAAGCAATGTAAACGCCTCGCTGCGAGCCAAATAAGGTATCGAACAAAGCACTACCATACCCATCGAATATAAGCTGAACAGTCACGAACATCTTCAAGAGTTAAGCGTGCAATTCCTCCTGTACACGCCATTTGACGACTTGTCTCTGTTCGCTCTTTCAATCCATTCCATTCAACAGTTTCTGATTTCACCCATTCCACATAATGAGGAACATCTGATCCAAAATCAATAGAGACAGCATAAGCAGAAAGAGGTAAAGCAAACCAACGCTGCGGAGTACGTGTGAAACGTTCTTCTGAACGACGACGAAGCGTCCATGCTACTTGACGCAATTCTCCAGCATAACGCCCTGCAGGCAGATTAATTTCGCGCAATACATACCGTTCATTATTGTAAGTAAATTTCGCGCCAAGCCTACCACCAATAACATCAGTTATTTCAGGATGAGATTCACCTTCGCCCCACACATTACCAATATAAAAAACTGGAGATTCTAAGCCGTTAAGGCCAACAATACAGTTGGTCTCCACAACCATTTCACGCCCACCATCGCGGACTTTAATGTTTACGCGCATTGCTTTACGCTGCACAGCATTGTGCCAATCAATATCATGAAGATCTGCCTCGCTCGGCAAAAGCATTTCATCGTTATACATGATCATGCCACGCGATGTTGTTTCAAAAGTTTCTTCAACCTCAAAAGCATTTTCTCCAAAAGAACGGTGATTAGCATCTGTGGCAGCAGCAATGAGAGTACCTTTAGGAAGATAGAGTATTTGCTCAAGTTTCGTCAAAGTTTTCACCGATGATTGCCTGCGTGGAACAGAGCGCCCCGACTGCCAATACGACAACGAAGCTTGAGATATATTTGCTCCACCAGATTCCAATTCATCGCAGATCTGCGATAAGGTTTTACCAGAATTATCGATGGCATCACGAAAAACTTCGGCAAAGGTGCGCTCACGCGTCGCTATGGATACACTCATCTTCATTCCTTAACAGAAAAGTTAATCAATAGTTAAATACTATAACTTTTTTAACTCGTTAAAAGTGCCTTAAGACCCACCGTTAACATTTATTAAGAAAAAATAAGGGAAATTCTTAATTTATTATCCGCATGTTTCACTAACAAACTTTTCACTGTTCATGACGAGCACCACCACAAACACACTATCGCCGCTAAGCTTGGATTGCACCATCACGCATATACACACAACGATCACACTGTCCCGCCACCTTCTCGTCATGAGTAGCAATAACTACCGCTTTGCCACTATGTGCAATATCTACAAGCATTTCCACAACAGATTGAGAAGTAGACGAATCAAGTGCAGATGTCGGTTCATCAGCAAGAATAACATGTGGATTCCCCACAAGAGCACGAGCAAGGGCAACGCGTTGTTTTTGCCCACCCGATAATTCACTTGCTTTTCGTTCAAGCGATTCTTCAATACCTAAAGAAGCAGCAACTTGCGCAACACATTCACGCATTACATCAAAATGATATCTTTTTCGTGCATATTCAAGGGGAAGAGCAATATTTTTCCACACTTTCATATCCTCAATAACACTCGCATCCTGCATCACATAACCAAAAAACTCGTTACGCAACAATGCTCTTTCATTAGCAGAAGATGATACAAGTTCCCCAGCTATTTTCACCTGACCTTCGGATGGCTTTTTCGTTAAGCCCAAAATTCCCAAAAGAGTAGATTTTCCACATCCAGAAGGCCCCATAAGCCCAACAATCTCACCTTTCCTTACTTCAAAAGAAACGTTATCAAGAGCTTTTATATTCTCTCCATGCCCGGTTTGATATATTTTTGACACACCTTTCACACTTTCAATCACTTCATAATCTTTATTCATACTCTTTTAGACCTCCACTTTTTCACTTACACCAAGACGAATATAAAATACATACGAAATAACCAACACGACACATACCAAAACAAGCAATTCCACCAAAAGAACTGATCTCAATATTGGATCTAACAAAGCAAGTACCCCAAAAAGCACACACGGAATAAAGAAAACATACGAGGCAACAAAACCCACCATTCTCATAAATACCCGTTTTTTAGATGCACCATAAATAACACGCAACAAAAAATCAGTTCTCCGTTTTTTCAATAGTTCCCATTGAATCAAGAAAATACCTAAAATAAAAACTCCTATAAAACCAACAGATGTTACTACCATCATCACGTCAATAGTAATTGTTTCATCTAATGCAGTAGACTGTGCTGACTTCAACGACACGGGAACAAGATATAACGGAAACTTTTCACTCACTTTCGTGAGCAACATTTCAATGTCTTCATCGCTAAGGTCAACAAAAACCGCATTAGAAAGCATATCATTGACATACAATGAATCAACATCCTTCATACCCGAAGGATCGACCACCAATACAATCATTGACTCTAAAGATTCACGTGGCCAAAATGGCTGTGCCCATGTTCCTGATAACTCTGTTTCCACAATAGGAAACACTTGACTGCCAACACTCAACTCAGCATATTCACCAATGTTGATATTTTTTCCCACCATTGCACACGGCGCATGACATAACATGTTATAGGAGAATATTTCATTAAAAAGTTTTTCTCCCGACACAATAACAGCAGTTTCTTCTTCTGTTGTCATCAACTCTTCTTGATCTATAGCAACAGAAGAATACACATATGAACGCCCCTCATTTAAGGCATCTTCTAAAACAGAAAGTTCATCTTCCGTAAAAGCATGTTCATTTTTCCATTGAGCAAATTCATCTTCACTTTCAAAAGTATTACGTTCAGCCAATCCCTCAGTACGCTCAAAAACAACTGCATTACGCGCTCGTAAAGCATTCATACTCACTAATTCTTGAACTTGCATATTCAAACTAGAAAAAGACATGGCAAAAGTAAACAAAGAAATTGCAATCGCACAATTAGTCACAAAAATAACAATCGGTTTACGCCACGCTATAAATATACCTTCAAAAAAATCACGCATATTCCCACTTCCTCACCACACGGAACACACCAACAACATCAACGACAAAGAACAGCAAAAAAGAAATAAAAAATGATGCACACCACCCCCATACGAACACATCCCACCACGAAATAACAGGGGTCGAAAGTGAAACTACGAAAGGAAGGGACGCAACAACAATCGCAGCAAGAAGAGAAGACACAAACAAGAAAATAAAAATATCTTTCACATCATTTATTATTAGTTTCGTTTTTGATGAACCTGATACCCATGCAAGATAAAGAGAATGACTTGTGCGCAAAAAATTTACTGTAAAAAAAACTATTGACATCACAACGCTAGCAAGAAGAAAAAAAGTTCCTATGGAAAAAATTGGTTCTTTTTTTAAAAAAGAAATGAAGGAATCGTGTATTTGAGATGAAACACGCACAGCAAAATAATCTTCAAAAGCATGCACCACCTCTTTCACAACTGATACATCTGATGTAGTTATAACATAACTCCCATATACAAGTGGCAAATTTTCATCCCATAGGCGTGCATATTGAATTCTTTTGTCTTCAACACTTGCTTCTTTTACCAAAGATTCACCACACACATAGCCCGGGGGGAAAAACCTATTTTCTATTTTATCGCATATTTTATCTTCAGCATACATTCCACGAAAAGGATAAACAATGTTCTTCTGTGGATTTTTTGGCATCCAGGAAAGAACATGCTCAGGATCCATCACAACGCTTTCGGGGCGTCCTGTATCAACATAACTTACATATACAGCGACGTTATGTTGTTTTGTAATTTGTTCTAGCTTATTCGCAAAATCGCCTCGCGTATTTTCATCTGCTGTTCCCAGATAAAAAGCAGGTTCAACAGTAATTTTGGTAAAATCCGCACGACTACCTGGCTGCATAGACAGAAATACATATTTTTCCCACGGCAAAGCCCATGCCATATACGAGATTGATAATGATAGGAAAAAAACAACAATGGCATACGTAAAACGGTTTTTCATTATCATCTCTTTCCTATCAACAATAAAATGCTTATATAACACTTAACGTTAGTTCACCCAGTACAAATTATAATTTCCTCTTGTAATATACTTTTTACCCCACAAAATAGAATCAAATGCCCATATTTCTTTTTTCACAACACCCTTGTAATTACGAGAATAACGAGCAGTATACGCTTTCTTATATAAACTTGGACCTGCCTGACGACTTAACGTAACAGAACCCTGCACAGCATGTTTTGCTTGTTTTGTATACTTACCACTCCAGTAGTGGTCAGCATAACTGGGTTGAAATTGAATAGATGCATGCACACGTGCACCACCAATCCAATCTTCCCAAACTCTTCCCTTATTTGGCCCAGACCATGCAAAAGCAAAACCAGCACTAGAGGCAAATAAAAGCGCACAACTAGCAAAAATAACAAATGTTTTTTTCAAAGAAAATTTCATTTCTTTTCCTTCCACTCATCAAAATAAGCAGTTGCGCAATCTGCATGACCATACTAACAAGATAAAAAAAAAAAAAAGCAAGCAAACATTACTCATATCACATTCATTGAGAACACATATAGTCGTAAAGCTCTTTCTTTTTTACGTTATGTCGAACAGCAACATAACCACATGCATCTTTTAAGCGGACCCCTAAGGCACGTAAATCCTCTACATCTTTGATGACATCAGCAGATATATCACATGCATTATACGAGCGAATTTCATGAGCTCCTGCGATGACCACTACAATCTCACCTAATGCACCGTCACAAAAGCGCTCAGCCAACTCACCAAGCGGAGCACGCACGACTTCTTCATGTATTTTCGTTAGCTCTCGACACACTGCCCCCTGACGTTCTTTTCCAAACACATCAGCACAAACACGTGATGTTTTTCCTAAACGCCTGGGAGACTCAAAAAATATCATCGTACGTTTTTCATCGAGAACATCTTCACACACACTGCGTACATCTTTTTCTTTTCTCGGAAAAAACCCTTCAAATGTAAAACGATCACTTGGCAGGCCACTAGCAACAAGAGCAGTCAATACAGCCGAAGGCCCCGGCACAACAGTCACATCCACATCACGCGAAACACATTCATTCACCAAAGAAAAACCGGGGTCGCTAATAGAAGGCATACCAGCATCAGAAACGACAAGAACCGTTTTATCTTCTGATACCGATATAAGTTGCTCAATACGCCCCTTTTCATTATGCTCATAAAAAGAAAGAACCTTCGCATCAACATCTACACCCAAGCGAGATGCAAGAGCAAAAAAACGACGCGTATCCTCGGCAGCAATAACATCTGCATTTTCGATATATTCTTTTAATCGCGGTGTTGCATCCTTATCATTTCCAATAGGCGTTGCTGCAATAACTATAGGCATGATACTAAGTGTAGACTTATAAAACGTGAGTGAAGTAAAAGTGAAGAAAACATCTCTCGAAGAAAACACAAAAGAAATGAATACCTACACTAAATCAACAGTAAAGATACGTTCGGGTATGAACTTCCGTAAACTTTCTCCTTCTGCCGCAGCGCTTTGGGAAGATGAATTACGCGGGCGCCTAGGCCTTCTCCCTCTTGCCACCACATTCAGCACACACTATAAGCGTATTGGCTGGGCACTTACACTGACACTTGGGCTTGTTGCTGCGCTCACACGTTTTTTTCACATTTCTCATCCTCATAAAATTGTTTTTGACGAAACATATTACGTTAAAGACGCTTATTCACTCCTTCATCACGGTTTCGAAGCTCGCTGGGATGACGACATCAACGAACAGTTTGCCAATGGAGATTACAGTGCACTTCACCCAGATAGCGCAGAACGCGTTGTTCACCCACCACTAGGAAAATGGCTCATGGCAATAGGGCAGGCGCTTTTTGGTTCCGATAATGGCTTGGGATGGCGCTTCACTACAGCTATCGCTGGCGTTATTGCCGTAATGTTCATTGTGCGCATCGCATTGAAACTGTTTCATTCTCCCCTTATGGCAGGAATTGCTGGGCTAGCTGTCGCTTTAGATGGCATGGGTATCGTCATGAGCCGCACAGGCATTCTCGATAATCTTCTCGCGCTCTTTTTTGTTATTGCATTGTGGGGCATCATCAAAGACCGAGAATATATACGCTCACGCCTCGCCCATCAGGTAGCTCATGGCCACCTTAACGATAAAGGCCAGCCATATGATGTGTGGGGCCCGAAAACTCTCTGGCGCCCATGGCTTCTCTTTTCAGGCGCTATTCTTGGGCTATCCTGTGGAATTAAATGGTCTGGCATTTATCCACTTGCCGTTTTTGGCATTCTTGTCTTTTTATGGGGCATCTCGGCACGCAAAGCAATTGGCACTCAGCTTTTCTTTGGCAGCAGTTTTTTCCGCGAAGGCTTGCCGGCTTTTATACAACTTGTCCCCATTGCTATTGTTGGATATCTTGCTAGCTGGACAAGTTGGTTCATCAGCGATAATGCCTGGGATCGACAATGGGCCCATGATGCTCTTGAGCGAGGTGAAGAGATTCCCGTTCCATGGGCAGGTGAAACAATCAGTTCATTTGTGCACTACCACATAGAAACATGGAATTTCCATCACGAACTTTCCACACCCCACACATACCAGTCTCAAGCATGGGATTGGCTTACACAAAGTCGCCCCGTTTCTTTCTACTGGGTAGATAACGCCACAAAAACCGTAGGAGACACTGATGTTGAAGCCATTACATCCATTGGCAATATTGCCGTGTGGTGGATCGGACTTATCGCATTTGTAGCAACGATTTTGATTGGCGCTTTTAAGAAAGATTGGCGAGCAGGCCTTATTATTGCAGGCTATCTTGGCACATGGGCACCATGGCTTTTATATAGCAATCGTACTATTTTTCAGTTTTATGCCATCGTTGTATTACCCTTTGTTGCGCTTAGCATTGCTTATACTATCGGAACTATCAGCAAAACAATCAACATTCCTTATATTGAACATACGTCATTTGAAGATTTCACTCTAAAGTATTCCATGAATGACAAACACTCATATCCTATTACCGCACAGCCTCACGACTGTAATCACCTTGGCTTTGACCCACAATCTCTTTCTACCGATAATAACGATTTACAAACATCATGCGACTTAAAGTATGTAAACTTCTGGAATGATTTTCCACAATTTTATATGCCACCACAGGTCAATGATGACACAGATAATACCGAAAATGAACATGAACAAGAAGAACAGGCAAACGAAACACACAGCATCGATACACCTGCACTTTCAGAACAAGAAAATCGTCCTCTCACTTCCACATACCCCTGGATCCTGAAAATCGTCACTCACACTAAAAACACGTATAAAAAACTTACAACTGCACATAATTCATCTGATTCAAAAGACACAGAAAACGCAGAATACGAAAAACGCAACACAGCGATCCACATTCCACATATGACAGATCTTGGCTTTATGCTCAGCATCATCTTTGCCATCCTTGTGCTTATTGTTGCCTTCTTCTGGTATCCCATCTGGATAGGCGCACCAGTTTCACGTGAATTCTGGGAGATGCACATGTGGTTTGATTCATGGATCTAGGATGAAATTGTTGATTTATCAGTAATTTTACATCTACAGACTATTTTCAGATTTCTCTAAGTAAAAATCATGATACACAGTGCATACTACGTATCAACACAATAATTATGTCAAGAGGTAACAATGAACGAAACACATACACCATTCGACAATGATGAGAATGCAGAGAAAAATACTACTCATTTTCATACCTCACACGAAACATCACCATACAGGCACACTAATGAACCACCCATAATTGAAGGCGAAATCATCAGCGAAACAACCACCACCAACACGCACGATTCCACTGCATATCAAACTGAAACCATTTCCTCCATGCCACAGGGGTTTTATGGACCATATACCCCACAGACACAGCCTTCTATGCCTTATACATCCACTCACGAAACGACAGCACAAACACATACTCCCTACATACATACACACACTGATCATCCGTATACACCACAAACTCATTATCAAGAACAACAGGCACACTATACCTACTCACAAAGCCCATATACCGCCTCATACGCCCCTTCTCACGGCACACCGTATCAACACTCTCCATATTCAGGAGGCTACCCTCAAGGAACCTACCAGCAAGGCAGATACCCCCACTACAGTTATGCACCTTACGGAACGAACACGACCACAATGCCACCTTATTGGCACCAAACATATGGGGCACCACAAAAAAAGAACAACAAATCACTTTTTGTAGCTCTTGGCATTTTTCTTCTTGTCGCTTTTCTTGCTGCAGGAGGAAGTATCTTTTACAGTATGAAAGCCAATACCGCTAGCAGCATCGACATATGCGATAACGGAAGTTTATGGTGCCCAGAGCAAAGTAATGGTGATTCTCATACTGACAAAAACAATTCAACAGATGAAAATGATCTAAAAACAAAAGCCAACCAGCAAACAAAGGCCATCCTCATTATCACCACAGAAGTGCAAGGCGGCATTGGAGCTGGCACTGGCATGATCATCTCAGAAGACGGATATGCCATCACAAATTATCATGTCGTTGAAGGCTCTACGCAAATCCAAGTAACCACAGGAGAAGAAAAACAGTACACCGCTAAAGTCGTGGGGCGCAATGCCGATGTCGATATCGCTGTTTTGAAAATCGATTCAGATGAAACGCTCCCTGCTATCCAATTTGACAACAATGAGCCATCTGTAGGTGACAAAGTTTTTGCGCTCGGTAATGCTAATGGCCAAGGTTATTTAAGCGAACTTCAAGGACGCGTCACCGCCGTTAACCAAACCATTACTGTTACCGATGAAGATGGCAGTACTCACGAACTTCAAAATCTCATTGAAACCAACACAGCCATCGTTCCTGGATATTCGGGAGGGCCGTTATTTAACTCCCAAGGAAATGTTATTGGTGTTGATGTAGCAGGATCATCTCGTAATCAAGGACGTATGAATGGCCAAGGGTATTCGATTCCAGCTAAAGATGCTCTCGCTATCGTTGAACAAATTAAAAGCGGCTCCACAGAAGGCAATACAAAAACTGGCCCTAACGGTGCGCTTGGAATTCAGGTTCAAGATTCAACTGCCGGTGTTCAAATCGTTCAAGTCCTTGAAGGCTCTGCAGCCGAAAAGGCAGGCTTGCAAGCAAAAGACATCATTACCGCTGTTGATGACACACAGGTAACAACTGCTTCCGCCCTTGCTCAAGAGATACGTGATAAAGGTAAGGGAACGAAAGTGAGCGTCACCTTCTTGCGCGGCCACAAAGAACAAACTCTTGATGTTGTTCTAGGGGAATCCGACCGCAACTAAAATTTCTTTTTCCTTTTCCCTCCATAACAATAAAAGGGGTGTGAACACCAAAAACGTTCGCACTCCTTTTATATTTTCTTTATCAACAAATATCGATCTAGCGACATATATCTCATTTTTCAAAGTTGCACATGTGTATGTGTGTGTGTGTGTAATCTTAAGTGTACGAGAATTACCTCTCGCACAACCACAGGAGATACATATGAAAAATACATTCAAAAAAATTTTTTCTACCACAATCCTGACTTTTACACTCATATTTGGCGGTACTCACATTGCTTACGGTACTACTTTTGGAAACTCCCTCAATGGAGCATCTTCAGTTGAAGTATGGCAAATAAAATACAATGGCGCTGCATGGAATTACTCAGGTTCTGGGTATAAAAACGCTTCATTCAAATACACAAGAAATGGAAAACTTTTACTGGCAAAGAAAGTTAACAGAGGTAAAGTAAAAGGTTCTGTGTGGGACGATTTGCGATGGGGAGAAAAGTACAAAACAAAATTCTCATGGAACCACGTAAAGTAAATAACTCACATACAAAAGATATAAAACAAGTCATGTCTCAATCAAGAGAAAACAGCTATAGAAAAAACAACTTTTCAGTAGAAAAAAAACCACTCATACTATTTTCACGGTCAATTTTGCACCCAAAAGATCGATTGGAATTTTTTCTGGCTTATTGTGTTGTTTTTTCTAGCTCTTTTCTTTTAGATTTTGCTAAAAATTACGACATTCATTCACATATGCTCCTTATATACGTACAAAATTTCATAAACCATAGTAAAAAAATTATTTTTATCATCAGTACCATTGCCATTATTGTTTACTATCAATTTCATACGCAATCAAAAAACAATATGTCTTGCCGCCTGCTTGTTGGCGACACGAAACAAAAGATAAAAATCCGATATTTTATTGAACTTCTTTCACTCCTTCTTATTGCAAGCATACTTTTTACCAGTATTTATGCATACTTTCACACCAACATAAACAGTATGCACATTAGTTTCGGTTTTCTTCTTCTTTACGCAAGCATCAGCACACTTCTTATAGGAAAGAATCATGAAAATCTTTAAATATTTTCTTTTCACTATTTTCCTTCGAAAACTCCCCATTCTCATCAGCACTACTGTTCTTATTTTTCTCTCTCATTTTGCAACTTTTACAGCAGCTCGATCTATTTTTTCCACCATTGAAGGAAAACATCAACTTGCCTACCTCGATAAAAAAGGCACTTATATTGCCAATATGGACCCAAAAAGCTCATTTGATTCAGATTTTATAACACTCGATAAACTTAACGCGGTTTATACTTTTCTCAATAATTACCATTACGCCTTCCATGTAGATGGTTTTGTTGCCGACATTCCCAATAATAACGGTATGGAAGTCACACTCACCTACTACAATAAAAACTATTCTAATATGGTTCATTTCCCCATTTCAGAAGGTAATTTACCGTCTTTTGACACTACCTTCAATCAAGAAATTCCTGTAACGATCGGAAAAGGTCTAAGCGAAAATTACCCGCTTGGTTCCACACTTACCATCAACGACCCCAGCTTAGATACCTCATCAACATTCAAAGTGAAAGGCATACTAGAAAAAGATGTTTCGCACCCAAATTTTTACGCCCCTCATTCACATGAATACTACAATTTTTCTCTCCTTGTGCCCATCACCGATGAATATTTAACAAAAGCATCTGAAGATCTTAAACTCAACGGATTAATGGATCTTATTATTTACGATTGTGACACTCAAAAAATTAACGAGCTAGAAAACTTCCTTTATGAAGAACTCCATATTCATTTTCATTTTTACTCACATGAAGAAAATATCCACGATTTCAACGAGAACTATATATCGACTTTAAAAATCGTTGCCATAATTGCCGGAAGTTTAACTGTACTCATTCTCTTTTTAGGAGTATGGAACATTATCATGGAAGTAAGAACTGCCATCAAAGATATTACTATTAACATGCTGATAGGCCTTAGCCCTTCACGTTTACGAACAATTTTTTATACATTTCATTTCCTTCTTTTCGGATGCATTCTTTTCATATTTTTCATTGCAACTGCTTATTCGCGTCATGAATTATGGACAGAAAAAAATGCAGCTTTTGCAACCTATGGAACGTTCGGTCTCATTAGTGCTGATTGGTTTTCTCTGCTCACAGTCGCCATTATTCACATACCTATCATCATTGCCATCGTAGAAACAGCCTTATGGCGCACGCGCAAAATGCCCATTTCTTTAGGAGTATTACAATGACACACATTATTGACCTGAATATCAAAGAAAAAATATATACAAAAAAACGCACAACACTTCACCTGCTTCGCGATTTCACACTTCAGATCCAGCAAGGCGAAACAATTGCTATTCTCGGCGAATCTGGCAGTGGAAAAAGCACATTACTCAATATACTTGGACTTTTAGATACACAATATTCAGGAAGATATTCCCTGTACAATACTGATGTAAAAACCCTATCTGTTAATACACGAGCACAATGGAGAAATGAAAAAATTGGATTTGTCCTGCAAGAATCTACGCTCATACATTCAATGTCCATAAAAGATAACATTACTTTACCACTGCTATATTCACAAAAAAAATATCCATCTCAACAATGGTATGAAGAAATAGTAGAAACCTTGGACATTACTCATATTTTAGATAAGAAACCCTTGGAATGTTCTGGAGGAGAAAAATCGAGAGTCTCCTTTGCTCGAGGAATCATCATGGATCCACCTCTTATTCTCAGCGATGAACCAACAGCATCTCTTGATACGAAAAATAGGAACAAACTTATGTCACTTCTTTTCGACAGAAATAAAAACAAAGGCACAACGCTTGTTACTGTCACACACGATGAAAATACTGCCGATCTTCATGGGAGAAAAATCCATATATATCGATAAAAGCCGTTTTCATACATAAATACATATCGGAACACGATATTTCTTCCTTATCGTGCAGTCTGTAACTTCTTTAATCACCATTATTCTTGCACCTTTTTTAGTACACTCAAGACAAATGGGGCACTAAAAGAAAACGGTGTATCTGTTAAGGATAATTCTTTTGGAAGATGATGAGAAGTAATAAGAATAAGAGAATTACGGCTGCGTTCCATCAATTCCTCTATCATCACAGAAACAGATCCAACATCAACTCCATCGAACGGTTCATCCAAACACCATATATCTCGTCGCGATGCCAAATTACAAACAAACCACGCTTTTTTTAATGTCCCTGTCGACAAAACTTCAGGAACTTTATCGATATGCTCTGACAGCGAGAGTTTATCTGCCATACCCATTAAAACTTTGCGGTCACATCCAAAACGCTGGCCATACAGATAAAAATGATCTGCCAAAGTTACTCCAGGAACAAGTGCAGGTTGACTGCGCATCAATGCAAAGTGAGAGCTAATATCGCCAGAAACAAAAGGCTCCCCACCTATTTCCATAGAACCGGACCACATCTGCACATACCCAGCAAAAACTTCAAAAAGTGTTGATTTTCCAGAACCATTAGGAGCTGCTAAATGAAATAGACCAGGCCCTTTCACATACCCAGAAACTCCATTGAGAACAGGTTCTTCTTTCCAGTATCCGCTAACAATATTATCGAAATAGATAGTCAAGTTCATATCAATCCCACCTCACCATGGGTTTGCGCACCGATAGTCTGTTTTTTAGCATCCACACGTATACACTTATCAAGATCAATATATACACACCTCCAAGAGCTAACTGAATATTCACAATCTCCCATCCCACAACACATATAACAGTCTGGATAAGAGAGGCAACCATAATCTTTGTCTCGCTAACACTTAAAACTTCACCTCTAGCAATAGCAACATCAGAAAGCAGACTTGCAAAAAGAATAACCAAGAAAGCCATTCCAAAAAGTACAACGCTACCACTGACCACATACACATACATAAAAAACGAAATAAAAGCATATGGCACACTCTTCATAAGAAAAACAATGCAATGCTGCCACGCAATATCTTTCCAATCGCCACTTAATTCATACCAATGTCTGATTCGCATCAATGATATATGAATAGATGTAGGGAAAATATATATCTGAAAAAATGTCATGATAGAAAACAAAAGAAGTATCTGAGCATAGTGATTCACATCATTAGTAAAGGGTAGACGTAGCACAAAAAAGGTTGATGCACCTACAACAATAATCTTCATTTGTTTGCTGGTAAGTACATTCACGACTTCATCTCGTGAACTCATTGGAAAGATAAAATCCCACCTGCGCGTTACTACACGTTTTGTTTGTGCCTTATAGACACCCGAGACTCGTCCATGCGATAAAAAATATATTCCTACCATGCACACAAAAAATATTAAGATCAATACAACGACAAGTCCAACATCATGGCGAACTATCCACACAACACTTTCTTTTATCATTATCGGAGAAGAATATGAATATAAAAAAGACAGAACAAAACGAAACACAATACCTAAAATAACCCCAACAACTACATACGAAAAAAGAAGAAAACCAACCTTTTTGCGTTTGATATCAATAAACCTTAAACGCCACGTTTCTACACATATTCGCCCAGCCTCTACACACATCCCTATACATAAAATAACGAATGCCAAAATATGTTCAGAAAACGTATAGCCATCATATATAAATGTAACAATTAAAGGCGTAAAAGAAATAATATACAAAGGCAATCGCGGGATAAAATAATGAGTTAATACAATCATTTCCACAGGAATATGAAGGGACTGCCATATTTTATAATCGTAACGAAGCGTAACTTCATCTGTTCGCATAACACCTACTATGCGAACAACAGAACTTAACAATAATAAAAGAATAGGCAACGCGACAACAATAATAAAATAAACAGCATTCGTTACACCTTCAGCCCCATCATTAAA
>JAGBKC010000065.1 GCA_017934115.1 Actinomycetaceae bacterium
ATTAAAACTGAAACGGAGAAATATTTATGAAGTACTTTTTTCAACAATTTTCTTATGCTGTTATTGCTTGGGTCTTTGTTGTTTTACTAGATACAATAAGGACAATGTTTTCGTTGCCTGTGAATGCAAGTGGGCAAGGAATGATGGGAGTGCATATTGACGTTATAGAACTTAATGATGAGCTTACTACTAACTTTTCTGCAACACCATCAATGATAGTTGGCTTTCTCATTGTAGTGCTTTTATGGACTCTGTGTGCTTTGGGGGTATATGCATACAAAACTCAAAAAAATAATGATCAATAACGAATGCTATGTTTTTTCATGTATTGACCATATGTGCGGCAACGTTTGCTATCGTCTGTATTCATGAATTTTTGCATTGGGTATCTGCGTTGGCGATGAAGCTGAAACCACATATAAACCTGACTCGACTTTGGGTGCCTACTGTTGTCTATAAAAATACAGGGGAGTATGGAAAGATTCTTTTTACTACTGCTCTTCCTAATGTTGTCTTGGTATGTGTGGGGATATTTCTCCCTGTGCATTATGCGGTGTGTTTATATGTAAAGATGCTATGTTTCATTCATGTAGTTCAATTTCTCCCATTTACTGCTGATGGTCGAGTCATATTGTTGAGTTTTAATAAGCTGTATAAAAGATACAAAAAATCTGAACTCCTAAAAAAGAGTTCAGATTATCAAGAAACAAACATATAAAAACTTTAGACGTTGTAATACAAAGAATACTCATAAGGATGAGGGCGTTGGCGCAACGGCTCAATTTCATGAGTCTTTTTATAGTCAATCCACGTACGAATGAGATCTTCAGTGAACACATTTCCTTCTGTGAGGTATTCGTGATCGTCTTCCAAAGCTTGAAGGGCTTCTTCAAATGAGGCAGGAAGCTGAGGAATAAGTGCGTGCTCCTCTGGTGGAAGCTCGTAAAGATCCTTGTCAATGGGTTCCATAGGTTCAATGCGGTTATTGATGCCGTCAATTCCTGCCATAAGTTGTGCAGCAAAAGCAAGATATGGATTTGCTGAAGGATCAGGAACGCGATATTCTAAACGTTTTGCCTTAGGAGATGAGCCTGTAACAGGAATACGAATGCATGCGGAGCGATTGCTTGCAGAATATACAAGGTTTACAGGTGCTTCGAAGCCTGGAACAAGGCGGTGGAAAGAATTGATGGAAGGGTTAGTGAAAGCAGTTAAAGATGGTGCATGCTGTAACAGGCCACCAATGTACCAACGTGCAAGATCGGAAAGGCCGCCGTAGCCTTTTTCGTCAGCAAATAGTGGATTGCCATTCTTCCACAAAGACTGGTGACAATGCATACCAGAACCATTATCACCAAAAAGTGGTTTTGGCATAAAGGTGGCTGTTTTGTTGAACTGTGCTGCGGTATTTCGAATAACATACTTGAATTTCATCATGTCATCAGCAGCGCTTAAAAGAGAAGCAAATTGGTAATTGATTTCTTGCTGTCCGCCAGTGCCTACTTCATGGTGAGAGCGCTCCAGTTGAAGACCGACACTCATCATTGTCTGACTCATGGCATCGCGCATATCGCAGGCATCATCCCATGGAGAAACAGGGAAGTATCCACCTTTAAGCGGTGTTTTATTCCCTTTGTTGCCGTTTTCTTCGGTTCGATTCGTGTTCCAACATCCAGAATCAGAATCAATGTAAACAGATTGTTCATTGATAGCATCTTGGAAGCGAACGTCATCAAAAACATAGAATTCTGCTTCTGCACCAAAGAAAGCAGTATCGGCAATTCCGGTTGATTTCAAATATTCTTCAGCTTTTTGCGCAACTGAGCGCGGATCGCGTCCATAAGGTTCATTAGTGAAAGGGTCTACAACAGAGAAGTTCATAATAAGAGTTTTCTCTTTGCGGAAAGGATCAACATACGCTGTAGTAACATCTGCAATGAGCTTGAGGTCTGATTTATCTATAGTGGCAAAACCTCGAATGGAGGAGCCATCAAACATGAGCCCATCTTCTAAAGCATCTTGAAAAGCGTGAGCTGGAATATTGAAATGTTGCATTGTTCCTGGAAGATCACAGAAACGAATGTCAATAAAAGCAATATTATTTTCTTTAACATATTCAAGTGCTTCAATTGCATTTGAAAACATATGTTCTCCTTAACGGATATTGAGTCTTGTGGACGTATGCTTGAGTCTAATTGAGAATGTTTGCAGTTGTGTGGCTTGGTTGTTTCCAGCGTGTTACACGTTTTAACGCATAGAACGGCGTGATGGGCGCACCTTCATTGGGTCGATTCCTTTAGGAATAGGCATTGCATTTCGTTGAAGTCTATCAAGACGTGCAATAAGATTTGAGACGTCGGTGCGTGTTAATGCTTTAGGTAATTTTTTAACAGTTCGCTCTAATTTGTCGATGGTGACAGTTCCATCAGAGCCGTCGCCCACATACAAAACAGTAATAGGTACTTCTTTACCGGCGGTTCTGTTAATGCTTTTGCGTTCTTGTTGTACGAGATTGTAAACGCGCTTTTTTGGTCCTTCAGCTACAAGGACAACTCCTGGGCGTCCAATAGCACGAAAGACGGTGTCTCTATCACGGTTGATGCGAACAGGCTCTTGTGATGTGTTCCAGCCATTACCAAGAGTGCTGAGCACCATGCCACCAGCACCGGGGTAGTTGGCGATTTGTTGGTACTGGGCTTTCTTTGCATAACGTGAAAGCAGAAATAGAGCGACAGTAATGCCGGCTAATGTAAGTATGAGAGGGTAAGTTATCCAATGTCCTGTTGTGATGCCAAGGAGGACACCGAGAGCGATACCAGCAACTATGGTTCCTAGAAGTGCCCAGCCTATCCATGAATATGTTTGCTTGGTAATGCGATATATGTCGCGGATTTGTCTCCACCAACTATTCTTATTAGCCGTGTTTTTTGCCATGACCACCCTTTGATATGTGTGTAATTACTTTGAATAGTTTAATGGAAAATATTCTTCAAAGTCATGTTGTCTATGTACTTATTTTCACGCAGCCGTTATGATGATTTTTTACATGCCTTGTTCATCATTTCTTCAAGAAGTAAAAGGTATAAAGTAGGTATTATGAGTTTTTTCTCTCGATTCAAGCGAAAAGCCACTGATGCAGGTGCTCAGATGCGGGGTGTATTGAGTCCTAATGAGTATATGCAACATTTTGAAGATTTTTCTTCTTCACGCATTGGGGTAGAGGCTTATTATGAAGAAAAAACTCCACGTGCACCGTCGTCTCTTTTGCTTGTTGCCAATGATGGGGAATGGACTCGTAGGGCGGTAAAAAATTTGCCAGAGGCTGCACGTATTGCTCGCTCTTTAGAAATACCTTTTTATGAAGTGGTGAAGACGGGATATCCAGATTCTATGCGTCGTTATAATGAAAAAAAGAATCGTGAGGAGTAGACGTGTTATATCGATTTTTGTATGAGCGCTTGATGTCTCGAGTTGATGCTGAAGTTGCTCATGAACGAGCAATGAAAGCCATTTCTTTGTTTGGAAAATCGCCTTTTGCTTCTTTTGTGTCGCACACGATCGGTTATCGTGGTGGTAAACAGATTCATGGTTTATTGGAACGGCCTTTGCCTGGGCGTGTTGGCCTTGCGGCTGGTCAAGACAAGAAATGTGAAGCAGTTGAAGGTTTAGATGCTTTAGGTTTTGCTTTTGTTGAAGTGGGAACTGTTACTCCTTTGCCGCAACCTGGAAACGATAAGCCTCGTCTGTGGCGTCACAATGATATAACTGCCTTTCGCAACCGTATGGGGTTTAATAATGATGGTGCAGATGTCGTTGCATCTCGTTTAGATTCTTTACGTCGAACCCCTCGTGGTGCCCGAGCTATTATTGGTGTCAATATCGGTAAAAATAAGTGGGTAAGTGCTCAGAAAGCTCCTGAGGATTATTATATCTGTGCCTTAAAACTTGCTCGTTACGCTGATTATCTTGTTGTGAATGTATCTTCGCCTAATACGCCAGGGTTGCGCGATTTGCAATCAGTAGAATCTTTGCGTGAAATTGTTCATCATGCCCGCAGGGGAGCGAGCGAATCAACAAAGCGCCGCGTGCCAATACTGGTGAAAATTGCTCCTGACTTGGCTGATGATGACATCGTTGCAATAACGCGTATGGTACGAGAAGAAGACATTGACGGGGTAGTTGCAACAAATACGACAATTAATCATTCCTTCGGCGAAGGCGGTATATCTGGCCGCCCTGTTTTTGAGCGTGCTCGTGAGGTTGTTTCGCTTGTACGTCGTGAACTGGGAATGGATTATCTCATTATCGGTGTGGGAGGGATCTTCAGTGCAGATGATGCCCGTGAAATGGTGCGTGCAGGTGCTGATCTCGTTCAAGTTCTCTCATCATTTATTTTTGAAGGGCCTCTTTTGCCTGGAAGGCTCAATCGCGCATTGGCAAACAGCTAAATCGTAGCCACATTCGTTGAAAAGTAAGTTATGAAGTTTGCGTGGAGGGCTTGAAAAGACATAAAAAGTGGAGCTAACGGGATTCGAACCCGTGACCTCTTCCATGCCATGGAAGCGCGCTACCAACTGCGCCATAGCCCCGTGTGTATCTAATATTAGCTTATTGCTGTGTATATATGCGTCAAACAAATGTGATGCACCTTTATTATGATGAGGTAATGGTGACAGTTGATCCTTTTTCTACTGATGTACCCGCACTTGGATTTTGGCTCATAATATTGTCGATAACACTGTAATCGCCAAAGAAATATTCAACTTTTGGATTTAGACCTGCATCTTTAAGTTTTTGTTGCGCTTCACTTGAATTCATATGGGTAACATCTGGAACGGTGACAATATCAGGACCTTTTGATTCTGTGATAGTGATGATGTCGCCACGGAAGGCTGTTCCTTCTGAAGGTTCTTGTTTGATAATAGAACCTTTGGTAACGCTGGAGGAGAAATCAGATGCTATTTCTACGTTAAAACCACGCTCTTTGATGATTTGTTCGGCTTCTTCACGTGTCTTTCCAACAATATTTGGAACAGTGAGTTCTTCTCGTCCTTTAGAAATATGTATTTTGACAGAAGAGCCTCGAGCAATGAGAGTGGCGGCTTGCGGTTCTTGAGAAATAGCATTACCTTTTTCGATATCGTCAGAATAGTCTTCGATAATCTCAACTTTTAAGCCGACATTGTCAAGAGTTGTGACAGCTTCATCTTGTGTTTTGCCAACAATATCTGGCATTTCGATATTTTCGACGCCTTTCGAAATAACAAGATTGACAGTTGTGCCTTTGGCGTATGCTTGACCGGCTTCAGGTGATGTAGAAATAACATGATTTGCCGGTATGCTCGTAGAATAATCTTCTGAAAAAGATACTTTAAAACCAGCATCTTCGACAATTTTAGCTGCCTTGTCTTTTTCTAAAGAAACAACAGATGGTAAGGTAACTTTATTTCCAGGTCCGCCTGTGAAATACCATAAGGTTCCACTTCCAATTAGAAGTAAAAGAACAGCTATAGCAATAAGAAGAAATCTCTTTTTGTCGTTCTTTTTGGTACTTGTAGGGGGGGAAGGTTGTTGAAAAGCTTCTACGCTTGTTGCATATGACGGAGCAATTGTTCCTGATTGCTGTGGTGAATGGGGGGCGGGGGAATAAGAAATAGGAGCCGTATCTTTGCGTTGATATTGAGTGGGAGGAAGAGAAGTTGACGTTGTAATAAGTGCTGTATGTTGCGCTGTTTCGGGAGTAGTAAGCGCAGAAGAAAGTGAGGGGATGCTTGCAATGATTTTTTGCAGCTCTTGCAATGCTTCATATGCATTGGCTGGGCGTAGCTGTGGATTTTTTTGAGTGAGGTGCTGAATATAGTTATCAATACTGGCAGGAATCCATGATTTTTTGTCGCGAGCATATGGCATTGGGTCGTTGACATGTTTATATGCGGTTTGGATGGCAGTTTCACCATGGAAGGGAAGAGTGCCCGTGAGCATTTCATAGAGAACAATGCCAAGAGAGTATAAATCAGATTGTGGTTCGAATTCGCCTTGTGTGATTGCTTCGGGAGGTATATAAGCCACTGTTCCAAGGAGTGTTCCTGTTTCTACTGAATCACCGTCAATGACATGTGCAAGGCCAAAATCTGCAACTTTTGCGGTGATGTCATCATTCGATGATTCTTTTGATAATTGAGAGGAAAGAAGAATGTTTTCTGGTTTGATATCGCGGTGCACAATATTTGCTTTATGTGCAGAATTGAGAGCCATAAGAATATGTTGAGTAATGTGCAGTGATGTGGCAAGATCGAATGACGAAAGGCGCGTAAGTTCTGTGCGTAAATCAGGACCTGGTACATGTTCCATAACCATATATGCACGCTGACCATCAGGGGAGTTCCAGACACCTTGGTCGTGAATGGCAACCACATGAGGATTTGTTAATTTTGCAGCAGCACGTGCTTCTTTTGTGAAACGTGTATTCAGAGAGGGTTTTTCGGCTAAATGTGTGTGCATGAGTTTAATGGCAACATTGCGCTCAAGTCGATTATCGTGAGCTTGATAAACAGTTGCCATGCCTCCACGTCCTACGAGGGAGGTCAATGAGTACCTATTGTCAATGACGGAACCGATAAGTGAATCTTGCACACCCATAGCCTACATCATTGGCGCAACACATTAAGAGTTATATTGCCTTTTTTACTATCTTGTAACATTATCGATTGGGGGAATATATCATTTTATTTGTTTCGTTGTGACAACTGCTGTGCTATGGCACTGAGTTCGTCCTTTCTCTCAATAGGGAGTGCATCAATAAGATCCTGTGCAGTATCTTCGTGCATGGTAATGATTTTTTCGTGTTCGCTGCAGGCTCCAGAGTTGTCAATAATGTGAAGCATGGTTTTTAAATCTTTTTGATCTAAAGTAATGCCATAATGTTGGTCAAACCAGTCGAGTTGTTTCTGATCGGTGTGAGCTAGATTCTTTCGAACTAAGGCAACGAGTAATGTTTTCTTTCCTTCTTGGATATCTGAGCATGCAGGTTTTCCGGTGGTCTGAGGATCTCCGAAAACTCCTAATGCATCATCGCGAAGTTGAAAGGCAATACCTAAATGATGACCTATTCTTTGTATATGATGGCATGTCTCATCAGAAAGCCCGCCTAAGAGAGCGCCAAGATAAAGTGGCATTTCCACTGAGTATCGTGCACTTTTGTGGAGGAGTACATTGATGGCGTTGTGATGTGCGGTTTCATAATCTTGATGAGGGATATTTTCAGCGCGTATATCGAGAAATTGTCCGTAAGCAACTTCGCACATCATAGAAGAAAAAACGTGAAGAATTTTCTTCTGTTGTTGAGATGAAAGATGTTCTGTAGCGTTAAGCATGTGCTCAAAAGAAAGTGGTAGTAAATAATCGCCGAGTGTAATGGCTGAACTTAGGCCGAAATGATGTGATGATGCAAGCCATTGATTTTTTTCGTGTTCACGCGCAAAGGAAATATGTGCTGAATCGTGACCGCGTCGCAGAGGAGAGTTGTCGATAATATCGTCATGCACAAGTGCGCTTGCCTGAAACAATTCGAAGGCAGCTCCTGCATGCACGATTGTTTGTTGTGTGCATGTGCCCATGTTGGCTGCAATATTGATGAGGTAGCTTCGTGTCATCTTTCCGCCGACACTGTGCGTGTAGGCATGAGTGGAAAAACTTTTCCATATGTCTTCATCTGATGGAGTTAGCCATGATGATGTTGAAAGAGATGTGCGAATTATTTCTTCTATGCGTGCGCGTAGTTCAGCGTGCGTCATCATAACTTCAAGGATACAAAGAAAAGAAATACGATGTTTCTTATGTGAGATTCCTGTGTGTAAGCGCAAACAATAAACAAAAAGAAATCCTTTTTATGGCATACGCACATGTGGTCTTTAATAGCAGTATGAACATCATTGAATGCGAGAACATCAACAGTTTTGTGCGAGTGATACAACCGATTATGCAGGATGTATGGCGTGAATCAGTGGTTTTGTGGTATGGAAACATACAGGATGAAGGGAACGTGCATATATCTGGTTATCTTCGATACTCCATTGAGGATATTTGCAAGAAAAACGAACATGTTGTGTCAACTTATACTCGGAATAAATCAGATGAAAATATGTGTCTTCTTGTTGTGTCTCTTGGGCGACCTGAGTATTCTTTTTCTCAAATTCATATGTGTCATTCTGTATTAGATGTAATTGATAAAGACTTTGCGGGTCCTGTGGTGATAATAGATTATCGTTCGCATACGCGTGATATGTATCGTGTGTATTACGAAGGGGGTGAAAGGGAGCTTTTACTTAGGTCACGTATTGCGATAGATCTCAGCAATATGACACTAAGCGAAAAAAGAATGTCGAATGCGCTGATGCGTTTTGTTACTAGAAATAGGTGTCACGATTCTCGTATGCATCGCGATTTTTATTACCTACATATATGGAATGAATTGATGGAGTTTTTAAGAGAGCGACCAGATTATGCTTCGACACATATGGAAGAAACGAAAGTGAAGGAAGCAATGATTGGTCTTCAATATCCATTAGTACGTGATGCTCTGATAGTTTATACGTGTTCATATGAAGAATCACTGCTGGATTTTTTTGATTATGAAGCAATGAAACAAAGAGTAGAACTATTATGGCAAGCAAAGCCTCATATGGGGCGCGCTCGCGAAATACTTTCTTTTCTCTACTTTTGCGAAGAAATTCAAGAACAAGAAAATCCTCATTTATATAGTGTTATAGCATTTTTGAGCTGGTGGATCGGAGAGACAAAGAATCTTGAGATGTATGTATGTCGATGTCTTTCTTTGTGTCCTGAATCAAAGTTGGGTAATTTATTAGACAAAGCTCTGCAGTTTTCCATTGACCCTCCATGGGTGTCGAAATGTGTTGAGTGACACGTAAGGAGCGGGAATTATAAAAGAAAAATGAGCGTTGTATACAAAGTATGTCTACAATGTAGTGATGGCTCGCAAAAGAGTTCTATTCATGAAATAGGTAATGAAAGGTGGCATTTGTGGCAACAAAAAAGGCGACACAAGACGATGAAGCACAAGTAAAAACATCTACTACGAAAAAACGCACATCAGCTACGAAGAAGGAACAGACGAAAAAAACTTCTACTGCCACAAAGTCGCGAACAACTACTAAGAAAACAACAAA
>JAGBKC010000066.1 GCA_017934115.1 Actinomycetaceae bacterium
ATGGCTCGGCAGCTTCAGAAGAGGCAGATGACGGAGAAGGAGTTTCCATATGGAATGATTTATTTTCAATAGTTCCTTCTTGATCAGCCGCAGCAGAAGGAGTAATGGTTGTTTGCGCGGCAGTATCAGAACCCTCAATAGTTCCTGTTGTACTTTCCGATGTTGCACTTTCACCAGTTGTCGGTGAAGGCCCAGCAATAGCAAGTACAGGGCGCATGCGCAAAACAGCAGATGTAGAAACAAGATCCTTTGTTTCTTCAGACGGATTACCAGGTAAAGAGACAACAATATTATTATTGCCTTGTGCATTGATTTCAGCTTCAGCAACACCAGAACCATCAACACGTTGACGTATGATTTCAATTGCTTGATTGATATCTTCATCTGAAATATCAGATCCATCTGTCGTTTCAGCATGAAGAATCATCTGAGTTCCACCAATAAGGTCCAAAGCAAAATCAGGTGAAAAACGATTCTTATCTGTTTTTACTGTGCCAACTGTCAAACTTGCCAGCAATGCGACAATAAGAATAATTAAAACAACTAAGCGTTTCCACGGTGTTTGTTTCACCGCTGATTTAGTACCGCGATGTGTTGTTCGTGTCTTAGACATGTACTTTTTCACCTCTTCTAGTTTTTGCTCTACGTATTAGCATAACAATTAGTTCTTTGTATTATTTTCTTCGTTTTCTTCCTCAGTTGCACCGTCAGAAGAATGTGCTGCAGAATATTCTTCATCAGCGATATCATCAAATGCCAGCGGTAATTCTTTTTCCTGAGCTATCGCTTCCTTTACCCATGCAGTTTCTTCACCCGATGGGGACTGAAGGGTAACAACATCACCATCGATATCAACGATAGTTCCCAAAAAGCCCGATGCTGTCATAACATTTTTACCAACTTGAAGCGCATTATCACGAGTTGATTCTGCACGTTCTCTTGCTTTTTTTTGTGTTCGTTGCAAAAAGAAAAACATTACAGCAAGAACCAAAAGAAAGGTTATCATTTCTGGCACGGCTACTCCTTTGAAAGATCAACGTTTATTTTACACTGTTTTTACACAAGAAGACGATATCAGCCAAACATATGTGTACTGAAATTTAATTCACACACTCACATATTTTTAAGAAAAGAGCGTTCCTACTTCTTCTTGAGGCTGAAGACCTAAATGTTCCCATGCTAATTGAGTTGCAGCACGCCCACGTGGCGTTCGCACTAGGAACCCTTCGCGGACAAGATAAGGTTCTGAAACAGTTTCCACAGTATCAGGTTCTTCCCCTACACTCACAGCTAAGGTAGTTAAACCAACTGGACCACCGTTAAAACGCTGACATATAACTTCTAAAATAGTGCGATCAAGGCGATCAAGGCCGCGTGCGTCCACCTCAAATAATTCTAAAGCTTTTTTAGCGGCAGTAATATCGAGAATGTGATCATTATTAATCTGAGCCCAATCCTGTACACGACGCAACAAACGGTTGGCAATCCGTGGAGTCCCTCGTGAACGAGAAGCAATTTCATGAGCTGCATCTGGACGCAAATCCGCATCTAACTTAATAGCATTACGTGAAATGATTTGCGCTAAATCACTGTCATCGTAATAATCTAAATGAGCAGTAAAACCAAAACGATCACGCAAAGGAGCAGGCAAAAGCCCAGATCTCGTTGTTGCACCAACAACAGTAAAAAATGGCAAAGGCAATGGTATCGATGTAGCACCAGGGCCTTTCCCCACCATTACATCCACTCTAAAGTCTTCCATAGCTAAATAAAGCATTTCTTCAACAGGACGAGGCAGTCGATGTATTTCATCGATAAAAAGAACATCACCTTCTTGCAGAGAAGAAAGCACAGCAGCTAAATCACCAGGTTTTTGCAAAGTTGGACCTGATGTTAAACGCAGGGATGCAGAAACTTCATGTGCGATGATCATCGCAAGTGTTGTTTTACCCAAACCTGGCGGACCAGACAAAAGAATATGATCAGGAGTTTTATTTCGCTCAATAGCTGCAGTAATCAACACATCAAGTTGTTGGCAAACAACTTTTTGGCCTACAAATTCCGTTAAAGCTTTAGGACGCAAAGCAGCTTCAGCTGCGCGTTCCATATCTGTTGCCTGAGGAGTAACTGGCGAATATTCTTCCATTGTTTTATCTCCTCTTCCCTAGCTCTTGCAAGGAAAGTCGTAATAATGTTGATGTATCGGCGCCACCATTCTTTAAAGCAACTTCGCGATAAGCATCTTCAGCATCTTCTACACTCCAACCGAGGCCAGTAAGAGCTTCAATAACATCAGAAGAGACAGGGTCAGAAACAATAGCATTATTTTCATCTGGAATATCACTACTAATGAAATCAAGTTTATTATCTAATTCCAGCAATAAGCGTTGTGCACCTTTTTTACCAATACCAGATACCTTTTGCAAAGCTGCAACATTAGAAGCTTTCACTTCTTTTTTTAAGATTGCAGGCGTATAGACAGCTAATACAGCTAACGCTATCCGAGGTCCAATACCCGAAACAGATTGAAGGATGTCAAAAACTCTGCGTTCCTGTACATCTTCAAAACCATAGAGCGTAAGCGAATCTTCGCGCACAATAAGAGAGGTGTAAAGAAAACAGTCGTCTCCTTTATGTTTTTTCTGAACACATGTTGGTAAAACATTGACACACATACCAACTCCCGATACATCAACCACAAGCGATTGAGCATCGATATCTAAAATTTCTCCTCGAATAACAGATATCATCTTCTTGTGTCCTTCTTTTAGACAGATTTATCTAAAAATTTTTGCACCTGTACGTGAACGTGTTTTTCTTTCAGCTTTTGCCCATATTTTTTGAGCAGCAGTAAGACCAGCTCCTTCGGTTGGTGGAAGCAAACCAGCGCCACCATGTTGATAACGATCTGGTTGCGCAGTCAATGATGCCGGACCACCTCGCCAAGCCTGACATATTGCAATTGCCAAAGCATCAGCAGCGTCTGCAGGTTGAGGAACTTCATCCAAGCTCAATATTCTCTTCACCATCTGTTGAATCTGTTTTTTATCCGCTCTGCCAGACCCCGTAACTGAAGCTTTCACTTCGGAGGGCGTATGCATTTCAATTGGAATACCACGGCGCGCAGCAGCTAATAAAACAATACCTGCAACTTGCGCAGTTCCCATCACGGATCGAACATTATCTTGAGCGAAAACACGTTCAACGGCCATAACATCTGGCGAAAAACTGTCAATTACCTTGTCAATCTCATTAGCAATAATAAGCAGGCGTTGATCTGGAGGTAAATGCGCAGAAGAACGAGCAACTCTCACATCGATGAAAGATACTTTTCGATTCATCCGCGCATCGATAACTCCAAGACCACAACGCGTCAATCCTGGATCTACTCCCAAAACTCGCATTTTATAGATATTATGCGTCGTTTTCTAATGCTTCCAAGACGTCGTCTGGAATGTCAACATTTGAATAGACCTCTTGCACATCGTCACATTCATCGAGAGCATCGAGAACTTTCATGACCTTCTGTGCACCTTCTTTATCGACAGTGACTTTCATAGATGGTAAGAACTGCACTTCTGCAGAATTGTAATCAATACCTGCCTCCTGCAAAGCAGTACGCACAGCAACAACATCACTTGGATTGCAGGTAATTTCAAAGACATCATCAACATCTTCAACTTCTTCAGCACCAGCATCCAAAACAGCCATCAAAACGTCATCTTCAGTTAATGAATCAGTCTTTGGCACTTCCACAACACCAGTACGACTAAACAAATAAGCAACCGAACCAGGATCTGCTAAAGAGCCACCATTTCTACTCAAGGCAACGCGCACTTCTGAAGCAGCACGATTACGATTGTCTGTTAAACATTCAATAAGAACTGCAACGCCGCCACTTGCATAGCCTTCATATTGAATAGCTTCGTATTGGACAGCATCGCCACCTTCACCACTGCCACGTTTGACTGCGCGATCAATATTATCGGAAGGAACTGAATTCTTTTTCGCCTTTTGAATAGCATCATAAAGTGTTGGATTTCCTGCAGGGTCACCACCACCAGTACGAGCAGCTACTTCAATATTTTTGATGAGCCTTGCAAAGAGCTTTCCCCTTTTTGCATCATTAGCTGCTTTTTTATGTTTTGTTGTCGCCCATTTAGAATGACCTGACACTTTATCTCCTCACTTATTGATGAACATATCTATTCTAAAACAATAAAAACAATATACAATATATAAAGCACTTTCCTTATTTTTCGTGTACTTTTCTACATTTTCCATCCCACGTATGTATATTTGCGCGTAAAATATCAACTAAATTTATTGGGAAAACATATTCGCTACGCCCCAAAATCTCTATTTCTTCTAACGTCAACCACTCATACCTATCAATAAGTTTTTTTTCCGACTCCGTTAATGTTCGCTTATAGTAATCAATATCGTTATGTGGAGAATCTAAATAGACGAGAAAGAAATACTCTCGTTGACGAACATCGTGAGTAGTGAAGTGAAAAACAGCATCACGCTTAATGCAAGGGCCGATAAAGCATTGTTTCTCAAGATGAAGACCTGTTTCTTCTGCTAATTCACGCTGAGCACATTCAATATACGTCTCGTTTTCTTTTTTTCCTCCACCAACAGTAAACCACCACGAATAGCTAATATCCACCTCATCATGACCATGCATCAATAAAACGTATTTATCTGAAGAAATAAGAATGATTCGTGATGCTAAACGCACTTCCATACAATACCTATCGAATTTTTCGCGATGTAAAAACTTTTCGCAACTGTTTTAGTTTATCCAAACGTTCAGCTTCTTCAGCACGAGATTCCGGATCATTAACAGTCTCATGGTGCAGGTTCCGTGAACGCATATATCCAAGCTGAATAAGCTCACTTTGAAACTCAGTCATTGCTTTGATTCCATCATCAGGATCGCCACCAGATTTTTGAACATTTTCTCCAGCCCATAACCGCGCATTGCGTCTATTCGAAAGAGTTTGAATCATCAAAAGTTCATTCTTTGTCAACCATCCCGCATGAGCATACTCGTACAATGCAGACATGACTTCACGTCTCTCACTCAACCTAGCCATAAGAATAACACCAATAGCAACAAGATAAATAGGCACTTGAAAAACAAGTCTTGTCGAATCGCTCATTTTCAAAGTAGCAGAATAATTATGAAGAGCATGAATAACAAAAGCAGCCAGCAAACCAGTAGGCAACAAATACGCCAAAGTTTTTCGAGAATGCCTCTGCATAGACAAACCCATTACTGCCCCCATCATAGCTGTAGCAAGTGGGTGTACAAAAGGATTAAGAATTGCCCTCACTCGAAAAACATCTGCTAATTCATCATGATAAACACCAAAATAGACAACATTTTCTGTAAAAGCAAAACCTAAACCTATGAGCATTCCATACACAATGCCGTCAACTGGACCATTAAAATTTTTTGCATATAAAACAATAAGAAGGATAAGACCAACGCCTTTAGAAAGTTCTTCCATAAAAGGCGCAGCAACAACAGTTTGTAAAAAATCTTTATCGTCAATGCGTATCACTTGGGCAACTGTTACACCAAATAAATCTGTTGATATTAATGAAAGCAGAGTTGCTACACCGGCACCCCAGACAAAAGAAACAGCATAAAGAATAAAAGGCTCAGGTTCCCAGCTATCAATCCATATGATGAAAAATAGAATCACCACAACTGGAATTCCAGCTAGTAAGATAATCGGTAATGCAACACTTACTCCTTGGGAAAGCAAGGTAGAAAGCATAATCAAAATACCAGCAATACCAATTGACAGCAAAAGAGCAGCTACTCCATAAAACAGGAATGAACGTTTTGTTGGACCATAAAACTTAGGCAAAGAATAGCGACTTTTCGGTAAAGGCTGTGCAGGATGAATAGGGCCAGTAACCTGACGAGACGTAGTCGCTAGCTCTTGTTCAGGCAAATCAACCGGAATAACACCAGTATCTTCCCTATTTTCCATCATTTTCTTATGGGTCTCTTCTGTTTTCTCATTACTCATTATGCATACCACTATTCATCATCAAAGTCTACCGTTATAGGCAAAGAGGAAAAACCAGCCAAATGAAATGTTCTTACAAAAAATTCGTTTCGTAAATTTTGTATTTGTTCAACATGAGAATTATGAAAGGATCGCGTTAGCCGGACATCTAGACGAGCACGTTCTAACTGTTCAAAAACGTACCTTTGCTCATCGTTCATAATGTATTGTGTCGCCTCTTGATCAATGTCATGCAAAGAATTCAAAGTTAAACGTAAAGTTTCTGACAAATGTTCTTCAGCGCAAAGACGGTTGTTATCAAGATGTTCTATTCTTTCCTCATGTTCTACATGCAGGGGGTCAAGAGAATCAAGACCATCATCGACAATAGGTAGCATCCCCAATCGCAAGCATAAATCTGCACTATCAGACAAAAGAACACTACCTGCCATATCCAGAACATCCATATGCGCAAAATCGTGTGCATACTGCGCGCGTGCTGTTAGGGCGTTCTCCAAACTTCTTCGCGATTTCATCACAGTTGACTGCAAACGATCGATTCGGCGAGCAAGACTTATCAAGTACAAGCCACACAACACAAGAATAAAGGTAACTACGATAACAATATAAATCATCTCAGTTCCCCCCATACATACGTCTAGCTGTTTCATACACAGCTACAACTTGGCTCGTTACAGTAAACCAATCATAACGTAAGGCCTCTGCTTGCGCCTTTTGAGATGTTTGTTGTCTCTCTTCTGCAGCATCAATAGTGTGAATTAAAACTTTAGCAAGAGCTTGATCATTTCCATTGGTAAAAAGCGCACCAAAAACACCATTCCCTAAGACAGCTGCAAATGCAGGAATATCAGAGGCAATTACATAAGATCCTGCACTCATTGCTTCAATAAGGATAATACCAAAAGATTCACCTCCTGTATTCGGAGCAATATAAGCATCAATACTGGAAAAGAACTGTGCTTTTTCGTCATCTGAAATCATGCCGACAAATTCAACACTATCTTGCAGGGATTGATCAAACAAAAGACGTGCTTTTCTCTCATCCCCTGGGCCTGCAATAAGTAATTTTACATGAGGATACTGAGCATGAACATGAGCAAAAGCCTTCGCTAACACCGACAAACCCTTTCGTGGTTCATCGTATCTCCCTAAGAAACCGCACGTAAAAGTATTATCTATACAATATTTTTCATTCGGCAAAACGTTTTCAAAATGACGCGTATACACGCCGTTAGGAATAACATATGCATCTCCACCGAGAAACTGCGAGACTGTTCGACGTGCTTCATCAGAAACAGCAATACGAGCCGAAATTTTTTCAATAGCAGGACGAATAATAGGAGACGCAACTTTCAAGGCACGCGAAGACTCCATTGCAGAATGAAAAGTTGCAACAACAGGAATTTTCGCATTTCTCAAAGCAAGCATAGAAACGGAAGGTACAGCAGGCTCATGAACATGCAATATATCAAAAGCGCCTTTTTTTAACCATTGCGTTACTTGGTGGTTCACCCGTGGACCAAAAGAAAGACGTGCAACTGAACCGTTATAACGCACCGGTATTGCTGGTTCAGTTGGTACTAAAAATTCTGGCGCTTCAGTTTCTTTACTGCACGGTGCAATAACAGAAACTTTATGCCCTCTACGTATCAGTTCTAAAGCGAGATCGCGAATATGAAACTGCACACCTCCAGGAACATCCCACGAGTATGGACATGCAATTCCAATTTTCATAGCTCTCCTTATTCTTGGCCTTCAGACCATATTTCTCATAAAGATACTATTTTTCCTGACGTTTTACCATATCGACATCACCATAAAAGACTTTATGTAACATATGCCAATCTTCAAGATGCTCAAGCAGCACGCTTTGTAAAGCACTCACCCATTCTTGGGACATACGTTTAATATCATCGTTACGTTCCTTTTGAGATGATGACATATCTGTATGGGGATAAACAGGATCAGCGACATACAAACACATACCCTTTCGCGTCCGTGCGCGCCATACACGACGAATCGATATTTTTTCATAGAAAGAAAAAATTGGAAAAATAGGACGCCCTGTACGCTGCGCTAACAATGCAGGACCTGGAGCTATAAAAATCTTTTCACCACACAAATCGACTTCAACTCCATTTTTCGATAAATCTCTATCTGCAAGAAGCGGAACAAAACATGTTTGTTTATTCATGTCTTCTTCTAGTTTTTTCAACGGTTTTTCCTTTTTATCCAAAGGATAAATAACCATATTGAAATTAGAACGCATGGAATTAAAATATACAAATAACTCAGGAGGTTCTAATTTTTCTGCAATCGTGTGCACATCTCCCACATGACGACTCGCCCATGCTCCAGCTAAATCCCAATTACCTGCATGCATCAACGCACCTATAGCAGATCCTTCAGATAGCGCATTAAGAAGTTTCTCAATACCAATGAGGCGTACCCGGTTATCTATCTGTTCAGGAGTCAAAGAAGAAAGACGAAAAATTTCATAATAATACTGAAAATGCGATACACATGCCTTTGCCAATAAAATCTGACGGATAAAAAGATTTTTCTTTACACCAATATACTGATGATTTCGCTTAAGTTGTTTCACAGAGTGTAATGGCAGAAAAGATACAAAAACAGCTGCACAAGAAAAAAGAAAACGCATAAATACTTCTGGAACAACACGCGCTAAACGATTACCCCATGTAAACAAACGCACAACTGTCATATTATGTCGCTTACAAACTTTCGTCAGAATGTCTTTTTCTACCAATTCGTTGCGCAGAAGAATGACGTCGTTGACTACGACGAGCTGAATCTAATTGAGCTTCCTGCAATCGTTCACGCGCAATTTGTTGTGTACGATGACGTTTCGTACTATGCGCTTGTTTATAGACAACATACATACGCTGCACTACAGTAATGAAAGCAGCTATAGTCAAGTAAATAAAAGCAATAACAAAAATCCACATATAATGAGAAATTCCTGACAAAAAAATAGCTGCTAATATAATAACAAGACGATCCGCACGCTCAGCAATTCCTACATCAGCACGCATGCCCAAGCCTTCAGCACGCGCACGAGCATATGGAACAACAGAACCAAAAATAAGAGCAGATATTCCTGTTATCAACCCCCATGCCTGCAGAACACCATCAGCATGAATATAAAACCATATCAGTACTGATAAAAAAATTGCTGCATCAGATATGCGGTCAAGCGTAGAATCTAAAAAAGCTCCCCACTTCGTTGGGCTTCCATTCAACCGCGCAATTTGTCCATCTAAATTATCAAAAATGACAACAAAAGATATAAGAAGAGATCCAATAATGAAATGCTGAGTAGGTATAAGCCACAAAGACAACACAACACTAAGAACTGTTCCACTAATCGTTATAGCATCAGCCGATATGTTCCATTTGACACATAATCTAGCTAAAGGCCCGAAAACCCTTTGTGCCAGTGGACGCCCTTTACTACTAAGCATCTGTTCTCCTGTCAACCTTATATTGCTGTAATCTTTTCTTCTTCTAGGAGATTCACTCGTGAAGAAACAACACGAGCAATATGGTCTACTGCTTCATCAAGCGGAACGCCGTTTTCTTGCTCTCCATCACGATATCTAAAGGAAACAGCTCCCTTTTCCACATCATCAGCACCAACAATAAGTGCAAAAGGAATTTTATCTTTAGACGTTTTACGAATTTTCTTACCAAAACGATCATCACTTGTGTCAATTTCAATGCGGATTCCGCGCTCGCGTAATTTCGATGCAACACTCTCAGCATATTCATAAAACGTATCTGCTACGGGCACAATTCGCGCTTGAACAGGAGACAACCATACTGGGAAAGCACCTGCATAATGTTCTACAAGAACACCAATAAAACGCTCGACAGATCCTAATTTAGCACTATGGATCATAACAGGACGTTGCCGCGAACCATCAGGAGCAGTATATTCCAGATCAAAACGCTCTGGCTGATTGAAATCATACTGTACCGTTGACATTTGCCATGTACGACCTATCGCATCTTTAACCTGCACAGATACCTTTGGTCCGTAAAATGCAGCACCACCAGGATCTGGCACTAAATCAAGTCCTGTTGAGGCGCATGCACGCTTCAAAATATCGGTTGCTTTCTCCCAGTCTTCATCACTGCCGATAAACTTATCCTTTTTCTTTCCATTTTCATCACGCGTTGAGAGTTC
>JAGBKC010000067.1 GCA_017934115.1 Actinomycetaceae bacterium
CGAGAGTGCCGACGAGCATAACAAGAGCACACACCACAAAAAACGATACCATAGGCCAAGCAGCTTCATATCCCATATATGCAGGCATAGCCATCACAAACATGAGCACAACGATAAACCACAAAGATTCAATAAACTGATGATGCACAAACACGCGTAATGTCAAACGAATGACACGAGCGCTTAAAAACGCTAATGCGCCATAGGAAATAAAACGTATCGACACAATAAGTAAACGCATATAAACACCAACATAGCGTTGAGCAATTTGATGCACTCGCACATTCGGCGCTATCGCCCTTAAAAATGACATGTGTTCAAACACGACAAAGCCAACACACACAAAGAAGAAAAAGAACACAAGCACGTTTTGCAGTGGCACACCTGTAGGAAGAAACTGCGTCAAAAGGGATGCCACTAAAAGAACTGACATGACCATATATGCCAGTAAATGCACATTATTCTTCAAAAACTGAGAAAAAACTTGAGAATTTTTTTTCATATGCGCAAATCATCCTCTATCTTTCACATTTATACAGTATCGTAAAAACGTGCATTATGTAATTATGGGATGCGGTCGCGTAGGAGCATCACTAGCCCTCAATCTTACCAGCATGGGGCATTCTGTTGCTATAATCGACCAAAAAAATGAAGCGTTTCAAAAACTACCCGATGATTTCGCAGGACAAACTGTTACCGGCATTGGATTTGACCGCGATGTACTTGAGCGTGCTGGCATTGCAAAAGCCCAAGGTTTCGTAGCTGTTTCCTCAGGCGATAATTCCAACATCATTTCTGCACGCGTCGCACATGAAGAATACGGTATCAAGAATGTGATTGCCCGCATTTACGACATTGAACGCGCACGTGTTTACGAAAAATTAGGTATTCGCACCATCCAAACTGTTTCATGGTCAACGGAACATATTTTGCAGCGTCTTATTCCTTTAGGCCCCCATTACGCATACACCGATAATGAAACAAAAGTATCTCTTTTTCAGGTCAACCTGCATGAAGATTGGTATGGACATACTGTAGACTCAATAGAAAGTGTTACATCGTCACGTATTGCTTATATTGTTCGCCATTCTCGCTATCTCAACCCGACAGGCAACACAATTGTCCATGACGATGATGTCTTACATATGGTTGCCCCCACAAATAGAGCACCAGAAATACAAGCACTTCTCATTCGCCCAGATACAAAGGAAACGCAATGAATATTTTAATTATTGGATCTGGCTCAACGGGCACAAATGTAGCACGTACACTTACGCCATCACATAACGTCACCATTATTGAAAAAAACACAAAGAACATTCGACACTCTCTTGCACCAGATGCCACGTGGATACTTGGAGATGCCTGCGACATTCCTACTCTCACTATTGCTCAAGCAGCAGATGCTGATATTCTTATTGCCCTATCAGGAGACGATAAAACCAACCTTGTCACGTGCCTTTTAGCTAAATCTGAATTCGGCATTCCCACTACACTTGCCCGCGTCAACAATAGAAAAAATGATTTTCTCTTCACCGACTCCTGGGGAGTCGATAAGCATTTTTCTACTCCTGAACTTGTCGTTTCTCTTATTTCTAACATTATCGATCAAACAACTTTTAACCACCTGCATACATTTTCTTCTCAAGCACGTTTACTCAGTACCACCATCACCGCCGATTCACCTGCTGCTGGAATGACACAAAGCGAACTTCCCTTACCTCCTACCATCACACTTTCTGGCGTTCTACGCAATGGCATGCCTATGAATGTGAAAGATTCACCTTTTATGGAAGGTGATGAAATCATTCTCTTATGCGCTCATGATAGTGATGAAGACATCAACATTATTGAACCGCTCTTCACTCCTCTAGATCAATAACCACATTCCTTATATTTTCCCTGTCTATTAGTTCATATCATTACACATACCCAAGAAGGTTTTTAACTAAAAAATCTGGCACAATATAAACATGGTAAATGCAATTATGACGGTTACCGGCTTGGATCATGTCGGTATTATCGCTACTGTTACTGCTGGCCTTGCGCACAACAACGTGAACATAACGAATGTTTCGCAAACAATCATGGATTCGTATTTCACGATGATTCTTGAAATCGATATGAGCCAATCGCATCTCACTATCGAAGAGTTACAAGATCACATGCATGAAGTCGGTAAGAATGAGGGTCTTGATATCCGCATACAATCAGAAGCAATCTTCCAAGCAATGCACAAGCTGTAATCTAAAGGAAAACAGATGACTCTGACAACTAATGCACATAACATTCTTGAAACTATCCATATGATTAGCGATGACCACTTGGACATCCGCACAATCACCATGGGAATTTCCTTACTCGACTGCGCCGACCATGACGGTGCGCTCGCACGAGAGCGAGCATATGACCGCATTACGTCGCAGGCAAAAAATCTTGTGAGCGTTGCTCAAGATATCGAAAAAGAATTAGGAATCCCCATTATCAATAAACGCATTTCTATCACTCCTATTGCTCTTGTTGCTGGCGCATGCGACGATAAAGACATGAACGCATGGGCATACATGCTTGATCGTGCAGGAAAAGAAGTAGGAGTTGATTTTATCGGTGGTTTTTCTGCTTTGGTAGAAAAAGGCAGTACGCCTGCAGATGAAGCTCTTATCGCATCCATTCCTGAAGCTCTTTCCACAACAGATATCGTATGTTCCTCTATCAATATTGGATCTTCACGCTCAGGAATCAACATGAGCGCAGTTCAAACAATGGGTCACATCATCAAAGAAACTGCCCACACTACCGCGAATGGTCTCAGCGCAGCCAAGCTTGTTGTTTTCGCAAATTCTGTAGGTGACAATCCTTTTATGGCTGGAGCTTTCCACGGCGTTGAAATGCCTGAGTGTGTTGTTTCTGTTGGCGTTTCAGGCCCTGGAGTCATTAAAAGAGCTATTGACACCGCTAAGGGACTTCCCTTCGACGAAGTGGCAGAAACCGTTAAAAAAGCAGCCTTTAAAGTAACACGTATGGGCGAATTAGTTGGCCGTATGGCAGCAGAACGTTTAGGTGTTCCTTTCGGTATTGTCGATCTTTCCTTAGCTCCCACTGCAGAAGTTGGTGATAGCGTTGCACGCGCTTTAGAAGCGATGGGATTAGAGCGCGTAGGGGCACATGGTACAACTGCAGCACTTGCCCTTTTGAATGACGCCGTTAAAAAAGGCGGCCTCATGGCATGTTCACATGTGGGAGGCCTTTCAGGTTCCTTTATTCCTGTTTCTGAAGACGAAGGTATGATTGAAGCAGCTCAAATGGGGGCAATTTCCTTATCGAAGTTAGAAGCAATGACTGCTATCTGCTCTGTTGGCCTTGATATGATTGCTATTCCGGGAGATACGCCTGCAAGCAGTATTGCCGGCATGATTGCTGATGAGGCAGCTATTGGAGTTATGAACCATAAAACAACAGCTGTGCGCGTCATTCCAGCGCCACACACGCAACCAGGTGACATTGTGGAGTTCGGAGGACTTCTTGGCAGTGCGCCTGTCATGGATGTCAGCCCTTATTCATCCGATGCCTTTATAGGGCGAGGCGGCATTATTCCTGCCCCCATTCATAGTTTTAAAAACTAAAAGCAAAAAAAGACATAAAATATGTGGGACACATCAACATACTGTGTTCCACATATTTTATATAAATATATAAAATTTTTCTTACTCGACAATATCAAGAACGTTTGCCGAAGCTGGAGATGCAGTTTGCCCGGAAGCCTCATCTGCCTCACGAGCAGGATCAAGAAGAAGAACACGCGAACCACGAGGAACATCAACTAACCCTTCAACACCTGCAGATCCTACAGGAATGCTTTGCACACCAACATTTTTTGCCACATTTTCATCACCTGTTTTATATGTGGAATATTTTTGAGTTCCATCCCATGACGTAGCAAAAATAGAGATAAGAGCAGTATCTCCGTCTTTCAAAGGTTCGCCGCTCCCTTTAGCAATAACGATCACTTTTGTTTCTTTAGGTTCTGTTTGCCCTTCTTTAACAGTGACATCCGTTACAACTTCGCCGATCCCACCAGTAATAGTGACAGGAAGATCATTATCTTGTGTGACACGTTGTGCAGATTTTTCACCTACAGCATCGGAATCGATAATGCCAAGAAGTTCAACATAGAAAACGATTGTATCTTTTTCACCAATGCCTGCACTTTCATTACCACCAGATGGACCGTATCCATATCGCGCAGGAATAGAAACAATAAATTTATCACCCACACTGCGGTTATTAAATGCACAGGTAAAACCTGGAATGACATTTGTTAAAGAAAAAGTCGCTTCTGTACCACGTGCAAAAGAAGAATCGAAAGCTTCTGTACTTCCCCACACATATCCCACATAATTGACTTTTACAGAACCATCGCCACTCGACTTTTCACCTTTACCTTCTTCAATAAGAGAAAGACGCACATCTTCTGGCTGAGTTGCACCAGTAAAATCGATAACCGGTGTTTCACCTTTGGTATTTACCTTTGGCATACCATCAGAAGTCACATTGACAGAATTCATACATTCTTCTGCACTTACCGTCTCTGTAGTAGAAGAACTTGCCGATGGAGTTGCATTATTATCTTTTGCATCATCACTTCCGCATGCAGATAAAGAAAGCGATAAGGAGGCAACAGAAAGTAAAGCCCATAAACGTTTCACAAGAAAGCCTTTCATTATATGTATATTTTTTAGTTAAATGACTGCCCACACGAACATGATCCAGTTGCATTGGGGTTATCAATTTTGAAGCCTTGAGATTCAATCGTGTCAACAAAAGAGATTTTTGCTCCATCTAAATATGGCTTGCTCATTTTATCAACAACGAGTTCAACTCCATCGAAGTCACGTACTGTATCGCCTTCAAGCAAAGGGCGCTCATCAAAGTAAAGCTGATAGATCAACCCAGAGCACCCTCCTGGCTGCACAGCAATACGTAAACGCAAATCATCACGATTTTCTTGTTCCATCAATGCCTTTGCTTTTGCTGTAGCGGCTTCATCTAATTCCACGTTATGAGTTTCTACTGATGTTTCCACAATCATTCCTTCCATTTATGTATGCCTTAAGACTACTACAAAGATATTTTTTTACTATCATTCAAGCCACTTTTCTTTGCTCACCCTAAGTGAACATAGACGAATCCCACCCCCACGTATGGGCAATTTTTTGTATAACACTATAAAGTTTTTCTTCTAATTCATCACTTTCCAACAAAATGTCTTCAGTTGTTTTACTAATAAATGCATGTTCAGGACGCAGTTCATAAGTGCCCGCCAAATTCAAGTTGGGCAATTCACTTTTATGCATACCGCTGATATCACTCACAAGAACAATAGGAGAGATAATTTCTTGCTCACTTATATGCGTCAACATCAAAGGCAAATCCACGCCAATGTGTGAAGTAATATAAATAATCAGATCAGTATCTTCAAGTTCAATCTCGTAACATCGATACATAAAATCAACAAAAGAAAAAGAAAAAGCACCCACACAAGCCAAGATATACGCAATGCCGCTACCACCTCCAGCATATGGATCACGAAAATCCGTTGGTATACCTATCAATGACGATTGCGATTCCTCGAAAGCTTTTTCAATACGAGAAACCCATAACGAATTACGCTTTTCCATGTTCTGCGCTAGATATGCATCAACACTTTCAAACCCGCGTGCAACTCCTGAAAAACCAAGGAGACGTTGTGGATGTGCGGTATACACACGCAGCCGAATACCAGCAAAAAGTTGACGCACCATACGAAGACGTTCATATATCTGCTCATAAGAAGCAGACTCTACCCATGCAGCACATTCTCTCGCAAGCTCAATATCACTAGCAACACCCTCGGCACCTTCACCAAAAGTATCACCACCACTCAACGCATATACATATAACTGCGCAAACATTCCCAGCCCCATATCATCACATGCCATATGAGGCGGCACAAGAACAGAAATATCAGTATATCCTTGGTGGTACGCCCTCATAATATCGCGTCCAACATAAGCTGAACTTACGCGAATACCATGAGTTTCTTCGATGTTTTCGGCATCACTATCACGATATACATCTACATCATTCACACCTAAGGCATCTAAGGTGTAGTCAATAACAATTTCATTTCCCTTGACCCATGCACGCCTCTGGGAAACTGCACACGACGTCAAAAAATATTCCTTGCCTTTATACACATCTTTCATACCAGAGTCATTGACACGCGACGCTGCTTCGAGAACAAGAAAAGAACGCAGTTCATCATCTTCACGCTTGTTTTTCCATGCAGAGACAGCTATATCACGCACACGCCGCGAAGGCATATTCATCAAAGATGAGACGAAAAATGAAACCTTCATTTCTCCTCGCCAAGTCGAGTCAAAAACAAAGCTTCTGCTTTAATAGCAGCAATCCAATCAGGAATATAAAGCGATTCATTTTCACTATGTGCCCTGGCATCTGGGTCTTCAACACCGGTGACAAAAACGTGTGCATCTGAGAAAATCCGTTGAAAATCTGCGATAAAAGGAATCGATCCGCCTTCACCAGATTCAACTACTTTCTCACCAAAAGCTTCTGTTAAGCACTCTTTCATCATTGCACACATATCAGTAGATGTATCCGCCACATAGCCTGGGCCGCTTTCAAGAATATCAATATCTATCTGAGCACCAAAAACATCTTGAACAAGAAGGTAATCACGAACTGTCTCGGCTGCCTCACAAGAATTTTGAAAAGGTGCTACACGCAAAGAAATAACCGCTTCACATGCAGGAATGATGGTATTTGACGAACTATCGCATGAGGTGACATCCATGCCAATGAGGTTAATAGACGGTTTCGTCCACGAACGCGAGGCAATACTTCCTTCTCCTGCAAGACGAACCGCTGGAAGAAGAGAAGAATCTCGACGGTAATCTTCTTCATCAATATCAACCTTGACATCATCACGAGCTAATAAACCAGGAACACATACGTTTCCCTTCTCATCATGCAGGCGCGACAACAAACGAGCCATCACCATTGGCCCGTCAAGAACTGGGCCTCCAAATTGCCCCGAATGAACTGCATGCTCAAGAAGACGTAAACGAATTTTCAAGGTAGCTACACCTCGAAGAGACACGGTTAAAGCAGGAATTCCCGCTTTCCAATTTCCCGAATCAGCAACAATAATCGCATCTGCTTGCAATTCATCTTGGTATGCATGCAAAAAGTCAACAAAGGTAGGCGAACCTATTTCTTCTTCACCCTCAACGAATAATGTCACGCCTACGCCCGTAGGCAAAGCAGCTTGTATAGCCGCCAAATGAGCAACGACTCCAGCTTTATCATCAGCACTCCCCCTGCCGTAAATACGGTCATTTACGTAGGTAGGATTCCACGGATCTGTATTCCAGCCATCAAGGTTACCCACGGGCTGAACATCATGATGTGCGTACAAAAGAACTGTAGGCATCCCTTTTTCGGGATCTTTATGGGCAATAACACATGGCTTACCATGTGTACCATCCAATGCAACAAAATCATTGATCACGCGAGCATCCATACCTATATCACGAGCGCACTGAGCAATATACTCTGCGCTTTGACGCAACTCATCGAGAGAATCAGGAGAAGAGGAAATGGTTTTTTTCTGCATAAGGTATTCCAGCTGACGATGAGCTTGTTTCATAAGTTCATCAACACGGCGTAATACGTTTTCTTGTGACGGCATAAAGAACAGTTTACGTGAAAAACATGCAATCGTGGTATACAGTTTACTTGGTATAAATAAGACGGAGGTAACACGTGAACGATCAGGGTAAAAAAAATAGACCTACCCCCAGCCGTAAAAGCGCACAAAGTAAGAATTATCGCCCTGTTGTAACAGGAAAAAAGCGCAAGTTAACAAAAGAAGAACAGCGTGAAGAACGTCGCAAGCGCGATGAATTATATGCACGCCAGCAAGAAGCTATGCGCTCTGGTGATGACCGCTATATGCCCGAACGCTACCGCGGGGTTGAGCGCCGGTTTGCCCGTGATTATATTGACGCTCGCCGCAATTTTTCGTCTTTATTTATGCCACTTGCTTTATTGACGATCCTTTTAATTTTTGTTCAGCAGATCATTCCTAAAATTGTCTTCTATACAATGGTGGGAACATATGTCATTTTTGCTTTGATGATCGTTGATTCTGTTATTGCTTCCCGTAATGCTTATAAATTGACGGCATATAAGTTTGGAGTCAACAAAGTTCCACGTGGACTTCGTTGGAATATGTTTACGCGAACGTTTTACCCCCGTCGTTTCCGTATGCCTTCTGCTCAAGTAAAAGCTGGCCAATATCCGGACTCAGGTTCACCTAAAGATCTCAAAGCAGCAAAGAAGGCATTGAAAAACTAAAAGTAACACTTACTCTTTACATGTCTTTTACATGGCTTTTCACTAAGAGCTTTAGATATCGACCTGTTTGCTATAACATCAGGTCGGTTTTTTTATAATATAGACCACAACAGTTAAGAGCAGAAATCTCATATATCAAGCATGGAGGCTTATTGATGAATAGTTTTATATCTGACATCACAAAGCGAGCGCAAAAAATAAAGAAGCGAATCCTTTTACCTGAAGCAGAAGATGATCGTGTTTTGCGCGCTGCCAGCATTGCGCATTCGCAAGGAATTGCTGAGATTATTCTTTTAGGAGACAAAGAAGAAATTACATCACGAGCAGATCAACTAGCCTTCAACCTCAACGGCATCACTATTATTTCTCCTGATGATGAAGAACTACATACACGTTATGCACATCAATACGCCTCCTTGCGAGCTCACAAAGGCGTCACTATTGATGATGCACATAAACAATTAGAAGATATTTCCTATTTTGCTACCATGATGCTTGCTATGGGCGATGCCGACGGCCTTGTTTCAGGAGCGTCCCACACTACTGCCGACACTTTACGTCCCGCTTTTCAGATCATTAAAACTCACGAATCAGCTGATTTAGTTTCGTCAGCATTTTTCATGGTGTTAGGCGAAAATGTATGGGTTTTTGCTGATTGTGCCGTTAATACAAACCCCACACCTTCTCAACTAGCATCTATTGCTAGCGCAAGCATTACTACTGCACGTCAATTTGATATTGATCCTCATCTAGCATTTCTTTCGTATTCCACGGGCATTTCTGGATCAGGCCCTGACGTCGATGCGGTTAAGGAAGCAACAAAACTTGCTCAAGAACTATGTCCACATGAAAACATTGACGGCCCCTTACAATTTGATGCAGCTGTTGACGAAACGACCGCTCACGCAAAGGCGCCAAACTCCTTAGTTGCAGGAAAAGCAAATATTTTTATTTTTCCTTCGCTTGAAGCAGGAAACATTGCTTATAAAGTAATGCAACGAACAGCAGGCGCCGAGGCTATTGGCCCCATATTACAAGGACTTGCTCTTCCCGTTAACGATTTATCTCGTGGCGCACTTGTTGACGATATTGTTAACACCATTGCTATTACCGCCATCCAAGCACAAAGCATCAACAATACTTAAGGAGAACAATGAGCGTTTTAGTTATTAACTCTGGATCATCATCCCTGAAATACAAGCTTCTTGAACCTGCATCAGGACAAGAATATGCAAGCGGCCTTGTGGAAAAAATTGGAGATACTGAGGGCATCATTACACACATAGTTGATGACAATAAAACTGTATTGACTTTCCCTATTGCTGACCATTCTCAAGCTTTAGAACAAGCTCTTCGCCTTTTTGACACTCACGGCCCTGATTTGCACGCACAAGGTAAACAAGCAATCCAAGCTGTGGGGCACCGCATTGTGCAAGGTGGAATGTATTTTAGTGAACCTACCATCATTGACGATGAAGTAGAACAGCACATTGAAGAACTTATTCCTTTAGCTCCTCTTCATAATCCTGCTCATTTAGCAGGTATACGTGTGGCTCGCCAGCTTCTGCCTGATATTCCTCATGTTGCCGTGTTTGATACTGCCTTTTTCCATTCACTTCCCAAAGCATCATACACATATGCCATTGATAGAAACATTGCTGCAAAGTATCAAATTCGCCGCTATGGCGCGCACGGCACATCTCACGCATATGTTTCTGATAAAGTTGCTCGCTTTTTGAGAAACGATCAGTTAAAACAAATCGTTTTACACATTGGCAATGGAGCTTCAGCTTCTGCGGTTATCAATGGAAAAGCCGTTGAAACATCTATGGGGCTCACTCCACTTGAAGGTCTTGTTATGGGAACACGCTGTGGCGACATCGACCCTACCGTTGTTTTTCATCTTTATCGCGAAGCTGGAATGAGTATTGACGAGATTGATGATCTTTTTAATCGCGGTTCAGGATTGAAAGCTCTCGCTGGAGATAACGACATGCGCGCCATCAAAGAACGCATGGATCATGGTGATGAAATTGCCCATGATGCCGTTGATGTCTACGTCCATAGAATTGCAATATACATCGGAAGTTACACAGCTATTATGGGCGGCCTTGACACCATTACTTTCACAGCAGGAATCGGTGAAAACTCCGATGTTGTCCGCTCACTTGTCATCAATAAATTAGCACCTTTTGGTGTGTTTTTGGATGAGAAAAAGAATAAAGAACCCAGCAAAGAAGCACGCATTATCTCTCGAGATGACTCGAGTGTAAAAGTACTGGTTGTTCCCACAAACGAAGAACTTTCCATTGCACGTCAAAGCATAAAAGCTATCAACTGATTTTGTTCATCACATAATGTGGCACCCACAGTGGCGCCACATTATTTATTTTCTTTTACGTTATCAGAGTCATCCTCATTTTTTTTCGCATGTCTACTTTCACGCCAAGCTTGAAAAATAAGAAGTTGAGCAAACACAACAACTAAAAGGCTCACCACAATCTTTGATTTCTCACCTGTTTCCCACGAAGCAATAAAACCACCAATACTAATAACCTCCACAGCTGCAATGATGACCCACGCACTTAAATTACGCTTGAACAACCAACTGAAATCTTTCATGTACTCAGCATAGCCTGTATGATGCAAAGAACATGTATTTTCACCTAAGGAGCGCCATGAAAAATCATATCTACACCATCACCTGCACCCACACAAAAGACAAAGAAGGAAACACGGTTGATAGTGAGCCAACATTTCAATTCGAAAGCTACCAGCACGACAGCATCGAAGATATCCTCGCTAAATTAAGCGATAAACATTACTTCAATGATAAAAAAGACCTCATTCGTTTCATCGTCGGGTTAAAAATCATGAGCAGTGCCATGATGCATAACCGTTCATCAGATTTCGTGCGTCAACTTGAACCTCATTTTAAGGAAATGATGAACATCATCAAGGGTAGAAAACCAAAAAACACCAATAAATAAAACACATTACACCGTTTGGATGTCGGCAAGACGTTGTGAAAGAACATGCGTAACACCTTGTTCTTTCATAGTGATGCCGTAAATAATGTCAGCAATTTCCATCGTCCTCTTATGATGAGTGATAATAAGAAGTTGCGAATTTGTTTGTAACTTTTCAAACAAAGCAAGCAAACGCGACAAATTCACATCATCCAAGGCAGCCTCCACTTCATCCATGACATAGAAAGGCGAAGGGCGCGCCATAAAAATAGCAATCAAAAACGCCAAGGCAGTCAACGATCTTTCACCACCGGAAAGCAAAGAAAGACGCTTAACCTTTTTCCCTGGCGGGCGTGCATAAATATCGATACCAGCACTTAGTGGATCATCTTCACCAAGGAAAACAAGTTTTCCTTCACCGCCTGGGAAAAGCATAGAAAAAACTTCTTTAAATTTTTCAGCAACATCAACAAAGGCCTTTGACAACACCTCTTCGACTTGATTATCTATATCACGTATCAACGTCAAAAGATCAGATCGAGATTTCCGTAAATCTTGCAACTGTTCAGTCAAATATTGAGATCGCTCTTCCAATGCTGCATGTTCTTCTAAAGCTAAAGGATTTATTTTACCTAAACGCGCTAAACGTTTTTCGTTCTTGACAAGCAATTCTTCTTGAACAGAGCGAACATATGCTACTAATTCACCTTTATCATCTTCTATCATCACATGTGGACCATATTCATCAATAAGAGTTGAGGCATCCATACCCAGCTCTTCAACAGCGCGCTCTTCTAGTTGCTCATAACGCATTTTATGTTGAGCTAAGGCTAATTCTTTTCGATGATGAGCATCTTCCAATTCTTTTTCTTGGGCACGTAAATCATCAACACGAGAACGCAAAGAACGTATATGCACACCATATTCTTCTGCTTTTTCTTGAAGTGATGTACGCTTTGATGAATAATCTTCACGCATCAAACTTGTTGTGGTTAAAGCGCGCGAAGTATTTTTATACACATCTTCCACATTGACAATGGAAACCTGTCGACGCTCATATGCTCGCTTTTCGCGATCCACATTTTCTTGAGCACGTTTAGCAGCACGCTCCAAACCTTCTGCTTTGCCAGCTGCCGTATGCATACGCTCCTCAAGAGAACGCTTCTGCAAGCGTTCTTCTACTTCTTTTTCCCGTATGCTAGCAATATCGGCGCGTATTTCTTTTATCTTTTCCTCATATGTATCGATTTTTTCTTGCATATCCTGCGGATCATTTTCATACAGTTGCCATACGCGTTCATGTTCAGCTAACTCTTCTTGATAACGTTGAATATCATCATCAATACGCTGATGCTTATCCTGAAATACATGAATATCATTTTCAAAATTTTCCACATGAGCACCAAGCACACTCAACTGTGCTTTAAGAGACGCAATACGCTCATTATGCTCATTGAGCTCTTTACGCATCTTTTTTTGTGCTTCTTCTTTATCTTTCTTTTCTTCCTCTTTTTCCTCTATGTCAGCACGTACACACGCATATTCTTTGTCTTTTTCCTCTACAATCTTGACGGCATCTTCATATGCACTTTTTCTTACTAAAAACGCTGATGCATCACGCACGCCACCACACATATGATACGTCGTAAGAACATCCCCTTCGCCAGTTGCAACAAAGGAAAACGCATCACCCATTTTTTGAACAAAAGCTGATGCGTCACGCATCTCTTTTACACATACAATACGCGAAAGAACATCATCAAAAACATCAGACAGACACACATCTTCTTTGACGATATCGCGAGCAAGAACGATCTCACTTCCATACAGCTTTTCTTTACCTATGGATGTACATATTTCTTTCACATAATCGCGCTGTTTGCCCATATCGACGCTATTATTATTACCACTGGCAAACACAAGACTGACTTTGCCAACCTGCTCATTCTTGATCTGCTGAAGAATATCTAATGCTCCATCAACAGAAGGAATGTAGAGACCCGAAACAATATGCTCCACAACAGCTTGTATGGCTTCTTCCCATCCCCGCTCAATAGAAAGAAGATCATAGATCAAACGAGCATCATGAACTTTATCTAACACCCATGCGCTTGCATCTTCAACTTCTAAAGAAGATTTCAAAGTTTGCGCCCGCGCATTCTCAGAGGCAATTTCTTCACGAAGACTCTGGGCTCTTTTCTTTTCTTCCTCTAACTCTAAAACGAGCGATGAAAGTTCAACAGATAATTTTTCATATGCTAAAGCAGTTGCATTATCACCTTCAGGATCGATCTCTTTCACATCTGCTTCTAATTCTTCATACTGTTGTTGTTCTTCTCTCAATCGTTCACGTGTGCGCTCTACGTTTTCATGAACAGTTTTCTTCTCACTTTCTAATGCAGCAATGCGCGCTCGCGTTGTTGATATTTTTGACTGCATTTTATGCGCTTCATCGCGTTGTTGAGATACCTGCTTACGCAACATCTGTAGTTCTTTTTCACTGTCACGCAAGAGATCTTCATGCGAATGACGTTGCACCTCATAGGAACTCAAAGCATCATCGCGTTCATGGATCTGCGTACGTAACTTTTCTTCTTCTTCACGTGCACTATGAGCACGCTGGAGCAACATATCAGGTTCGTTTTCATCAACATGAAAAGTTTGCGAACGCAAAGATTCTAATTTTTGTTTTGCTAACTCTCCTAAAGACCGAAAACGCTCTTCAAGAGCAACAAGTCGTTCATATCCACTCGTTATTTTCCCTAATTCAGGACGTAAAGAAATTTCTTCTTCTTCAGCTACACGGAAATCCTCATTAGCTTTCGCTAGGTTTTCTTTCACCTCATCCAAACGGTTTTTCATCTGTGCATCATTAAAATCTTCTGTCTCTAATAACGATGCTTGTTGCGCCAAATCATCAGCCAATAAACGTGCTTTCGCATCACGCACCTGAGCTTGGATCACCTGCGCCTTACGCGCAGCATCTGCTTGGCGAGCAAGAGGAGCAAGCTGACGACGCAATTCTTTCGATAAATCTTCTAGACGCGTCACAGATTCTTGCATATTATCAAGTTTGCGTAAAGCTTTTTCTTTGCGTTTACGATGTTTTAACACACCGGCGGCTTCTTCAATGAAGCTACGGCGTTCCTCAGGAGTTGCCGTCAACACCTCATCTAGCTTCCCCTGCCCAATAATAACGTGCATTTCTTTACCCATGCCCGTATCGGAAAGAAGTTCTTGAATATCAAGCAACCTGCACGATGAGCCATTAATGGCATATTCAGAGCCACCAGAGCGAAAAATAGTACGCGAGATCGTCACTTCAGAATAGTCAATAGGAAGTTGACCATCCGAATTATCGATCGTTAACGATACTTCTGCCCTACCTAGTGCAGCTTTATGCTGCGTGCCAGCAAAAATAACATCCACCATATTGCCACCACGCAACTGCTTCACACCCTGTTCACCCATCACCCAGGATAATGCATCAACAACATTTGATTTGCCCGAACCATTAGGCCCCACGATCACATTGACCCCAGGCTCAAAAACCATAGTGGTTGCCGAAGCAAAAGATTTGAAACCACGAAGAGTCAAAGTTTTTAAGTGCATACTTATAGATTATAGAAAATCAGAAAAACAACAAGCATTTTTCTTTACGCGTTCATTACTCTTTTCAACTAATAACGAAATGCAATATTTTTCTTGTGAAGGTACTTAAAATGAACGAAGTGCACTACATACATAAGGAGAAATCATGCACAATAACACATCTCTTGATGGCAAAGTAGCCATCATTACCGGCGCCGGCTCAGGTATCGGAAAAGCATCTGCACATCTCTTCTTAAGCCGCGGCGCAAAAGTCGTTGCAGCCGATCTTAAACCTGAAAGCGTTGAAGCACTCTCAAACGAATGGCCGGAATTCGCTGAAAACATTCGCCCTTTTAGTGTTAACGTCGCCAACAAAGAACAAGTAGAGGCAATGATCGATTTTGCCGTGGAAGAATTCGGCAAGCTCGATATTCTTTTTAATAATGCAGGCATTATGGACGGCATGGTCCCATTGGGCAAGGTTGACGATTCTGCCTGGTCCTTAGCATTCGACGTTAACGTCAACGGCGTTATGTATGCAATGCGCAAGGCAATTAACTACTTCTTAGAACGCGGTGAAGGCGGAGTTGTCGTCAACACTGCTTCTGTAGGCGGCCTCAATGGCGGGCGTGCAGGTGCGGCTTACACTGCTTCTAAGCACGCCGTTATCGGCATGACAAAGGCTGCAGCTTTTGAATATGCCCCTCAAGGTATTCGTTGTGTTGCTCTCGCTCCTGGTGGCGTCGTCACTAATATCGGTATAGGAGCTAATGCAGATATGGACATGTATGAGCAAATGAAGCCAGGTTTGGCACTCATGCGTGGCGGCGCTGCACAACCAGAACAACTTGCTGAAGCAGCTGCCTTCTTAGCATCTGACGCTGCAAGCTTCGTCAACGGAAGCGTTCTTACTGCTGATGGTGGCTGGACATCATACTAAAAGAAAATATTTCATAAAAAAGAGTGGCTATACAGCCACTCTTTTTTAATAGAACATTTATTCATTATTTTCTTCTACGACTGCATCAACACCAGCTTCCTCACGCTGCTGAGCAGTAATAGGAGCAGGAGCTTGAGTCAATGGATCAAAACCATTGCCCATCTTTGGAAAAGCGATAACATCACGAATAGATGGAGCACCCACCAACAAAGAAACAATGCGATCCCACCCAAAAGCAAGACCACCATGCGGTGGAGCACCAAACTGGAAGGCATCAAGAAGCCAGCCAAACTTTTCTTGTGCCTCTTCTTCACCAATTCCCATCACGTCAAAAATACGTTTTTGCACATCTGCCCTATGATTACGAATAGAACCGCCACCAATTTCATTGCCGTTACATACAATGTCATACGCATATGCAAGAGCGTTTTCAGGGTCAGTATCAAAAGTATCTAAACATTCTGGTTTAGGTGATGTAAAGGCATGATGCACTGCAGTCCACTGCGAAGCACCTAAAGCAACATCACCTTCTGCAGCAGCTTGAGCTGATGGCTTAAATAATGGAGCGTCAACAACCCACACAAAAGCCCATGCATCTTCATCAATAAGGTCGCAACGTTTACCTATTTCAAGTCGTGCAGCACCAAGAAGTTCACGAGCCTGCGTAGGATCGCCGGCAGCAAAGAAAATACAATCTCCTGGTTTTGCACCAACAGCATCAGCTAAACCGTTGCGTTCATCTTCAGAAAGATTCTTTGCGACAGGCCCACCAATAGTGCCATCTTCTGGCAAGGTCACATATGCCAAACCCTTTGCACCACGTGCACGAGCCCATTCTTGCCACTTATCAAAAGCCCGTCGAGGCTGACTTGCCCCTCCTGGCATCACGACAGCGCCAACATATTCAGCCTTGAAGATCCTAAATGGAGTATTGGCAAAATACTCAGTCAAATCCACAAGTTCTTGACCAAAACGAAGATCAGGCTTATCACTGCCATATTTCTCCATTGCATCTTTGAATGTCATGCGTGGAATAGGAGTAGAAAGCTCATAACCAATAAGAGCCCAGATTTCTTTCAACAATTCTTCTGCTATAGCGATAACGTCTTCTTGATCAACAAAAGACATTTCCATATCAAGCTGAGTAAATTCAGGCTGGCGATCAGCACGGAAATCTTCATCACGATAACAACGTGCAATTTGATAGTAGCGCTCCATACCTGCAACCATCAACAATTGCTTGAACAGCTGCGGAGATTGAGGAAGTGCATACCATGAACCTGGGCTTAAACGCGCAGGAACGAGGAAATCTCGTGCTCCTTCAGGGGTGGAACGTGTCAATGTTGGCGTTTCAACCTCAACAAAATCGTGTTTTTCAAGCACGCGACGAGCAGTAGAAGAAACCTGCGAACGCAGGCGAAGTGCTTTTTGTTCATACGAGCGGCGTAAATCGAGGAAGCGATACTTCAGGCGCACTTCATCTGATACATTTCCGCTTTCTTCAGCATTATCTGAAATTTGGAAAGGTAATGGTGCTGCAGCGTTGAGAATATTGATGTGTGATGCTTCTACTTCAATAGCGCCTGTTGCAAGCGCTGGATTTTCATTTCCCTCGGGGCGTTCACGCACAATACCTGTGATTTGCACGCAATATTCACTACGTAATTCATGAGCAACTTCTTCACGGATAGTTACCTGACTAATTCCTGATGCGTCGCGTATGTCAATAAAAGCAATACCACCATGATCACGTCTGCGGTCAACCCATCCGGCTAAAGTAACTTCATTGCCGATATCTTCTAATCTTAACGATCCTGCTGTACGTGTACGTAACATATTCTTCTTTCTGTAAAATCTGCGAAACGAGCAGAGCCTTTTTGTAGCGAGACGGGCTACAAAAACTTACCTCTTCATTCTAAAAGGATGAAGCAAAAAAGAGAAAATATTTCTCGTATAGGCATGAGAAATAAAGCACTATGTCACACACATTAATTTTTATTTATATGATTTTTTGGTACATTCTTCAATTGCAGTATCTAGGAAAAGGCTCACATGCATCATCACACACCTTCTTATGATGAAGACACCACCACCACTTTTGCCGATCTTGGTCTTCCCTCTCACCTTGTTGATGCAGTAGAAAAAATTGGATATACCTCTCCAACAGATATCCAGGTGCGCACTATTCCTCATCTTTTACAAGGCAACGATATTATTGGTATTGCGCAAACAGGAACCGGTAAAACTGCAGCTTTTTCCCTACCTATGCTTCATTTTATTGATGGTAAAAAGAAATATCCGCAAGCCCTTATTCTTGTACCCACACGCGAATTAGCCATTCAAGGCGAGCAAGCCATCAATGATTTTGCCTCTACTTCTCACGATATACATGTGTGCGCTATCTATGGCGGAAGTTCATATGCTGCTCAAAAACGAGCATTAAAGAATGGTACGCAGATCATCATCGGAACGCCGGGGCGCATTATTGATTTAC
>JAGBKC010000068.1 GCA_017934115.1 Actinomycetaceae bacterium
CTTTAATGGAGTATGGAATGCACCAGCAAACCAGGCCACCGGCACGTTATGTTCACAAAGCAATGCAGCTTCAACACTTGGATTATACGGCTATAACGACAACGCCTATTGTCTCCTCTATTACGCAAAGAACAATGCCGATGGCGGCCCAGTATTAGCAAACATTCCCGTTGGCGCACATGTTGACGTGTTCACCTATTGGGGGAGCTTTGAATACGAAAGTGACGATACTGTATGGGCTCCCACACCACCAACACTCACCAATTTTAATGACGATATTTGGCTTGCTACATATAAAAATTCCTCACAAGATGCCGAGGTGATCAATCATTGGAATCAAGCGGGTTGGAATGGATCACCCCTACAAGAAATGGTCGATAATATAAATCGTCCCATCTATATTCGTGACTATACGGAATATTATTCTCTTTATTTTAACGGTAACGGTGCAGATTCTGGCCAAACAGAGGCAATAGAAAAGAAAACTGAAGGTACACGCGTTAACCTCACACCAAACGGCTTTACGAAAGAAGGCTACACCTTCTTAGGATGGGCAACATCATCAGAGCGTGCCACGCAAGGAACTGTTGACTATGCCGATGAAGCAGAGTTCGTATTTCCTGGGCAAGACACCACTTTGTATGCAGTATGGCAAGAAAATCCACCCAAAGACGAACACGTACCACCGCCAACCGGATTATCGAGCTCAACCGATACACCTTATCTTTTCCTTGGAATAGGCGGCTTATTATTTGCTTGTATTATCTTTCTTAACTATATGCGCAAACGTAAATAAAACCTTGTAAGCAACTGGAATACCAGAAAAAACGCCGCAGCTACCACTCACATTCACTCCTCACAGGTAACAAGAAACATTCTCCTTGCTCTGCAAAACAAGAACCATGCATCGCATGTCATATAAAGGCACACATCTCACAGCAACATACACCAGTACACAGTTTCTCCACACCAGAATAACTAGAAGTTCATTTCAAAACTAACGTTCGTATCATACAAGCAAACGAATCAATATGCGCATCTTATTAACCTCTTCTTAACATAGTTTTATGACATGCATATTTTTTCTCAAAAGAAAAATTCACCAAAACCGCCGCAAAAGGTAAAAAGCTAGCAACAGTTACTAAGAATAACCCAAGTCACTCAAAAAAGAAAAATGGAAAAAAGATATCCAAAGTTTATAAACCTCCAAATTGGTTGTACGCGCCTTTAATGACAGTACTAGCAAAAATCCCTAATACGATTACATTAACAAAACTAGTGAAACCAAGTGTTAAAATACCAGAAAATATAGATAACATTGCTGCAAAATTAGAAAAGAAAATAGAACCAATATGACTCCATGGCTTATATGTTTCTTCAGGCATCTTCATACCTTTGCCCATAAAAACTGTGGCCCAGCCAACTAACAATGCCACTGTCCATAAAAATAGACTTACACACAACGAAATGACGAAAACTTTCCTTAATGCAAGCTCAAAAACCTTTCGTTCCTCTACTTTTATCAATCGTGGAAAGCACAAAGCGTAAACTATAAACTCCAATTAACAAATATTAAAATATTAAAGTTTCACTTTTACAGCAATTTCAAAAAAAACTTTACAAATCCTCAAAAGTTTGGATTTGCAGCAAATCCTTTTGGAATTAAACCAGATTTCATCACATCATTCAAATTTTGAATTTCTATATGCTGAATTTCTTTACCAGATTCCATGTCAAGAATACGAATATATGGAGTTTCTCCTAAATCAGATTTATAAATGAACTGATACAGTTTTCCATTCGCATATGTTTCATAAAGTTCATGAGGATAGCCAGAACCCATGTTGTCTGAATGTGACTTTTCAAAAGATTCATTGATAAATTCTGCTATTCCTGTATCAATATTAACCTTTACAATTCTTCCATGATCAGCAGTACCAAAAAGAATATTATTTTCAATATGCCACGTATTCCACTCAGTAACATTAACTTTTTTATTCTCAGAATCTACAACTGGAATGACTTTTCTCTTTCCTGTTTGGATATCAATAGCATCAACTATAACGAATAAATCTTCTGGCTGAATATTTTCTTGATAAACATCTGCAACCCCCACAATAAACGAATCATTATGACAATAATAAGATTGATAAGATGGCTGGATAGCAGTATCGACTCCATCAAGTTTTAATTTTTTATAATGCTCGATTACCTTACTTGAGCCATCGGTATGAAAACTCCGCAGTTCTTGAGTTGCCTCTAGAACATTATCCATATTTTCATCTTGCAGAAAAACCTCTTGAGTGATACCTAAAATTTTTCCTCCACACACAACAGGTTTGCTTTCTACAGAATACGGGAGTTCATAACGATTAACTTTTTCTCTATTACCCACAATGAGCTCATAATCATAACCGCCTTTCCTATCATGGCTAAAACCCCAGTTCCAGAAACTCATATACAGCCCATCATCAAGCAACAAAGAAAATTCACTACCCAATGCTTCTTTTGCAACTGTATGCTTCACAGTTTCAGTATTTTCAGTTAATAGATAATCATACTTTCTTCCCGTCAATAATAAATTCTTTTTATTCCATTGAAGGTTTGTATAATCAGTAAATTCTTGATCAACAAGCTCATATGAGCCATCTTTCTTAATGAAGACATAATATCCGCCGCGAAACCTATCTATATCTTGCGCAGATCTGTTAAGTGACATGACAGCAACAACATCTTCTGTGCGCACATCTTCCATAGGTACAAGCGCGTTTGATACAGAACTATTATGCAGTACAGAACATCCAAACAAACTAAGTAGCGAGAAAACAGCAAGAAAGATAGCCCATAAACGTTTCACCAAAAACACCTACCTAGCGACGATACTTATATGTATATGTCCACTTTGATTTTTTGATATCACGCGGGTAGACACCATGACCGCCATCGCCGTCTAAGTCTATACCAGTTGTCGATTTATACGCAGCCCATACAAGTTGAGAACAATTTTTTCGCCCCTCATATCTCTTATTAAACGCAAAACCATCGGTGTTATACCAATCGCCGACATATGTATTAGCCTTATTTGCTGCGCGGTTACGGTTATTTTGCGAAGTACGAACATGCATGATTTCTGTACCCGTTTTAACTGTTACTTGATTAATTCCTCTTTTTCGCACTTTATTCCACCAAGCTGGCCCAGGTGCTTCAATAATTGTTACAGCATTATAATAAATCCCGACATGACCAACTTTTGATGGGCTATAAAATATATCTCCTTTAGTGGCACGCAAAGATAAAGTAACATCACCCGAAGAAGAACGAGTAGCAATATTTTCATTATATGACGCATCATTTTCACGTGCTTCACTTAAAGCTTCTTTTGCAATATCTTCTACAGATTTATCCTGCATTTTTGCTTCAGCTTTTATAGCATTATCCATAACATCATAACGCGAACCAGGGTTCAACCTAACAAGTTCTTTAACAGATTCTTCATAAGATTGTTCTTGACTATCAGCTATCGCCATAAAAGGAAAAACAAAAACTAAGGCACTAACTACCAAAGAAATCGACACTAAGTTTCGTAATTTTTTCATATGTACACGCTTTCTATTGCTATTTCTACTGTTGCTATTTCTGCTGCACACTGTCTCACCGAGTACGTCAGACGAAACAGACGAAACAGACGAAACAGACGAAACAGACGAAACAGACGAAACAGACGAAACAGACGAAACAGA
>JAGBKC010000069.1 GCA_017934115.1 Actinomycetaceae bacterium
GCACCAATCAATTGAGCAGATGCCACTCCGTCAATCTTTTCAATATGCCCCATTGCAACATTACGAACTATTTGAGCAGTTTGAGATGCATCTTTTCCAGTCGTCACACCCACCATCGCAATCGGCATATCGCCGCTGCCGCCAGATGTGGCTTGGACAGTCGTATTTTCAGGAAAACTATCTTCTATACGAGAAATTGCCTGTTCAATTTTTGCTGTTGCACGCGAAAGTTCTGTGCCATATTCAAGTTCTATAGTCAACATGGCATATGAGGAAGCACAGTTAGAACTTGTCTTTTTCACATCTGTCATAGAAGAAACTTGTTGCTCAATAGGCAAAGCAATACGTTCACTCATTTGTTCACTCGTTGCCCCAGGGCTGATAGCTACCACTGAAACAGCAGGCATATCCACTTGAGGAATAAGTTCTTGCTTCATCGAGGAAAGGGAAAACATTCCCAAGATAATTCCTGCAATACATACAAGAGCAACAAAAGGACGGTTTTTCAGCGAAATATCGGCAAGTTTCTTCATAATGCAAATATAGCAGTAAAGAAAAATAAAATATAGAGGTGTTCACTTTAGGAATATTGATCAAATAAAGGTAATCAAATTCCTCTTTTCATGCCACACTTTACATACCGTAGGAGCCGCGCATCGCTTCGTCTGGGGTCACTCGTGTTGCTTTGAATGATTTCCATGCTCCTCCTAGCCATACGCATAGTGGCACAACAAGCAGGGTGAGCAGCATTGAAGAAAGGAATGGTAGGCTCCATGGCTCAATGGGGAGATAAGAAATGTCTTGACCTGCAAGTAGAGTTGTTCCTGCAAGGGAGACAAGAACACCCGCAAACACACCACTTACGCCTGCAATAAAACCAATGAGTAGAAGTTCGATGCTCGCCATTGCAAACACCATGTTTCCTTTCCATCCAATAGCTCGCAGCATGCCAATATCACGGTATCGTTGACGTATCCATGCCCCACCAATCGATACTCCTACAATTAAGCAAATAAAAATAAGCACTACATAGAAAACATCGGAGGCTTTTTCGAGTGTCACGAAAAAATCGCCTAATTGGTCTAGTTGCTGACCAACCGCGCGCACATTATACCCTTGACCAGCTATTGCACGCGAAACGTCATCGACATATGAAGAATTTTCTACATCCACATACACTGTTGCATACGTCGTTTCCAACATATTGCACATAGATTTAATTTTTTTAATGTCCGCTTCATTTGCATACATATTTATAGGAGTACCAGGTTCGAGTTCCCCATTCTCATACACACCAACAACATGCAAAGAAAAATTATATGGTTCACCGCTTTCATTGCCCTCACGTGTCGTTGTCTCAAAAGTAATGTCTTTTCCTACAAAGCTTTCTAAAGTTCGCGTTGCGTCATGAAGTGGCAAAATAACTTCACCAACACCTGGGCCTTCAACTTTTCCCTCGATTTTCTTCATCAAACCCGGAATAGCAGAAACAGCATACATACCATAAGACGCATCAATATCAGCATCAACAGGCATGGCATCTATCGATAATTCCGGATACACTCCCTTCACATGATCAAGGCGAGAAAATTCTTTCACAGATTCTTCAGTAACACCGCGAACATCATCGCGCGAACCATAAGAATCAACCTCAACGAGTTTCAATGCTGATTCATAGCGCTGCTCATGAGCAAAACGCGCAAAACCACCAGAAATGATGCCTTCTGCTAGCAAAATAAGCACAATAAAAACACTGATGAGCGCGAGGGAACCTTTTGTATTTTTTGCCATATACACATAATCATGTCGCACAAAAGCAAGAACTCGACGCATTATTTCTCCTCTACCACACCATTATCTAAAACAACACGACGTGTAGCTATATCAGCCAAGCGAGCATCATGACTAGCAATCACCATAGCGCAACCATAAACACGTTGTATTTTTTCCAATTGAGCAAAAACGACACGAGCATTAGCATCATCAAGCGCTGATGTCGGCTCATCAATCAATAAAACCGAAGGCCTATTCACCAAAGCTCTGCACAACAAAAGACGCTGCGCCTCACCACCAGAAATATCACGGACCTTCGATTTTTTAATACCATCAAGGCCAAACAAGACAAGAAGTTCATCAATCATGACATCATCTTTACGAATACAAGCAATCTCAAGATTATCACGCACACTCATATGACCAATAAACGTCGAATTCTGAAAAGCCATACCAATATACCGGGCGCGAATCATATCCGCCTGTTTTTGAGTTCTCGCCTGCTCACCAGCAATCACAACACTTCCCGCATCAGGTTTCTCCAACAAACCAGCAATACGCAACAACGTCGTCTTCCCCGTACCAGACGGAGCAGAAAGCCACACCACATCATGCTGATTAACACAAAAATAAAGGTTTTCTAAAATTTTTTTACTGTCATAGGTTTTACTAAGATTATTCATCTGAAGTAATGACATATTCATCCTTTATCTTCCAGCGAATAAGAACTAATAGATGACATGGCAAACGAACATGCATGCTGAGAATTACCATCAATTGAGAATAAAATACTTGAATCTTTACAACCTTGCCGTTCCCAAATTTGAGGCATTAACTCATTATTATATTCCTTATCATCAATCTCAAGTACCCCTGCAGCTTCAGCAGAAATCAGTTGCTGCATCAACATTGCATCTTTTGAACGCAACCACGATTTCATTTTTTTACGCAAAGTTGGAAAAGCTTTTTCTATCTCGTTTTCATTCTTAAACGCCCAGCGCATAGCCAATACACTAGCCGCTATGCGTTCATCTGATTCATCAGAATTTTCTTCTAAATCCCATAACTGTAAAGTTGGTTTATTTTCGTTATCATCACGAACATCTAATTCAGAATATAAATACGATGAAATCTCTATAAAATTCATGTATTCTGTAACATTTTCCCGAGTCACTACTTGAGGAATAGTTATTTTTTGCTCTTCATAATATTTTTGAGCATCCTTTTCACTATTTTTATCACCTAATTTCAAAAGAAGGCCATAGGCTTCCAATTTTTGCTCTACAAACAATTCATCTAATACAAGAGCTTTTTTCAAAGAATCTATCAATTCACTTCTTCGCGTATCACTAATACGGTCACGCAAAATATTCGCAGCATAAAACGTAGCATGGATACGCGTGTTGAAAGATGTATCCTGCGGAGCTTCAGGCAAATGATACAGGCCGTCCTTATCTTGAAATTGGACCACATCATGCAACAACTGATCAGAAACTCCCGTAACTTGCGCACGTGTGGGGTGATACCGCATGTAATACACATACGCATATACACCTGCATACATGACAAGAACAGCCACCAAAGCAACACTCATACCAACACCAAGAGCGCGCATCCATGTACGTTTATTCATAATTTTCCTATCTAAACTCGAGCATGCGGAAAACGAGCGTTTGTTCCTTTTCGTACATCTCCCCAAACATCAGCACCAACATAAAGAGCACCCCAACCTCCACACACATTTCCACTAATATATGCACCACGCTGACCTCTAGTATTCTTCCAACGAATTTGTCTATTTGAATCACGAGTAGTTCCAGCACTTACACCTTTTATATTAATGCTTCCAAAACCTATTTGATAAAACCGTGTTGTATTTTCTACACTCGTTGTTTTGAAATTTGCAATAACAGAACTCTTATAATTACCACATCCATTTCGACTGCTAATAGGTTGTATCCACATATTTGCCGTTGCTTTATAACCGCCACCAAAATAGACAGTATTACTATTTGACGTAGCAAAAGCACCTTGAACAGGGAACACCACTAACGCAAGAGCTACCACAAAACTCAGAATAATATTCCTCGTTGAAACAAATTTTTTCAGCATTCTTTTACCTTTCATTCAGTTGTAAAGAACGCACTTCACAATAATAGAGAGAGAGAGAGAGATGTCAAGGGGAATGCATTATTTACTTTGCTTAAGAACACAAAAAGAAAACTTTTACTTTTCTAACCAACCATATAGAACGTTAAAACTATACATAAACACACAACAAAAAAAAGAAGGCCACACATGCGCGTTGCCATCTTTTTTTTACGTATTCATTTACTCGCTTGTTTACTTATCATATGTTTCTTTTGCTTTCATTGCACGCTCAATAAGGGGCTCAATACCTGCTTTTTTCTGCAGCTTCTTTACAACAAATATCAAAGAAAATACTGCCACAACTAAACCTAGCGTCACCCACATGAATACATCAGCAACAGCGAAATATAAAATAAGCGACACCAACGACGATAAACTCAAAAAGAAAATCAAATAACTCAAAAATGCGATCATAATACCTACTTAAAACATGCTTTCTTCACAGCAGCAACACCGGTTATTTCAGCTATCAACGCCCCCAATGCACCACCAGCTTTTATTAACTTTTCTGAACGGAAACTCCCTTTCCACATCAAATATACTGCTTTTTTAACACCTCCTAACGCTTTAATATATTGCTTTATTCGCAATAATTTTCCCGCAGCAACAAGATTACCAGCAACAAGTGACGCTAAAGCAATGCTACACGACCAAAAAGATGCACGCGTTGGTGTCATGTGTTTTTCTTCTGTCCATTTCTTTAACGCGTCATCACCTTGCATTAAAACTTCATCTGGAATACTTTCAATTAAATTAAACCCTTCTTCCAATTCTTGCACTGATGCATTTCTATTCATTCTCCACTGATCAAATTTTGAAATTTTAATAGTATTTGACTGATACGTATTTTCTGCAGCAGATGCTGGTGAAAAAACAATAAGAACCATACATATAATCGTTAAAAAGCCAGCAAATACAGCAAATAAAGACTTTTTCTTTAAGATAAGGTTTCTATTCATTTTCATTCCTTCGGTTATATATTCTTTTCATTTCCTTGATTCGAAACAACGAAACAACGAAACAACGAAACAACGAAACAACGAAACAACGAAACAACGAAACAACGAAACAACGAAACAACGAAACAACGAAACAACGAAACAACGAAACAACGAAACAACGAAACAAC
>JAGBKC010000070.1 GCA_017934115.1 Actinomycetaceae bacterium
AAAAAACAACCAACCCACACCCACACACACCACCAACCACCCCACAACACAACCAAACACAACCACACAAAACCCCAAACAACCACCACAAACACACACCAACAAGAGACCACACTCACACACAAAAAACACAAATCACACAACCAACCACAAAGCTATAAATGCATCGAACTCTAAAACATTAATGAAAAAGATAAAATCTACACTCATAAATCATAAATACAGCAAATTAGGGACCTAACTTTTAAGTTAGATCCCTAATTTATGTTTCCTTATGGAGGTCGTATTCTTCTCAAGGTTCGTATTTCATGTTTCCACGTATATCATCAGAGAATATGAGCAATCCTTGAGAAGAACACCTGTTTTTGCTTATTCAGCTACATCTGCCTTGCGGCGGCGGGCAACCGTGCGTGTTGCAGCGCCTGCTGCGAGCAGTACACCAGCAACGAGGGCGAGGTAGCCGACTGTTGCGCCTGTGGAGGAAAGCCCACCAGAGTGCAAACCACTTCCTGATGTCAAACCACTTCCAGCATTAACACCTGTGCCAGCCGCAACATTACCTGACGTGCCACTACCACCATTCGACGCGGTTGCATCAGCAGCCTTCGACACATCAACAGTGTAGGTCACGATATAGTCTGGACTGCCGCTCTTCTTATCCAACCAGTAAGCAACCTTGAAAGTATCCGCACCTTCCTTTGTGCCCGTGTAATGCACGGACGCAAGGCGCACACTACCGTTTGCAGCATCCTGGGTGATACGGCGGTCAACAAACTTGGCAACTTCAGAAGGCTCAGCAAGCTGAACTTCCAAACCAACCGTGCTTGTGCCCTTGACTTCAAGGAACTTTGTGTGTGAATCAGGAGCATCAACCTGTGGATATGTCACGTCAACGATCTTACAGGTGTCAAGAACACCATCGTTATCCGTATCGGTGCAGTCAAGTTGTGCTTTACCCTTATTACCGTTCTCATCTTCTTTCACAGAACACGTACCGGTCTTCTCATCACACTCAATAACATCAGACGGGTCACCATCCTCATCCGTGAATGTCGGAGGGAACTTCACCTTATCATCACCAGTGCAATCCTCACCATCACACGATGGGTCAACCGTATCATCAAAAACCTTACCCGGCTCATCAAAATACGTCACATCAGTAACCTTGCACGAATCCAAAACACCATCACTGTCTGTATCCGTACAATCAACATCCGCATGACCCTTATGACCGTTCTCATCATCCTTCACAGAACAGAGCCCTGTGTTGTCATCACATTCGATAATGTCGGTTGGGTTCCCGTCTTTATCTGTGAATGCGGGTGGGAAGTTGATTGGTTCGTCGCCCTTGCATTCACTGCCTGTGCATGTTGGGTCGATAGAATCATCGAAAATAGATGCAGAGCTACGCAACTGGCCCATGGTGATAGTTGTTGCCTGCTTGAAGACACCTTTCAATGGTTTATCCCAACCAGTATTCGTGTAACCCTTATCAGGTGTCGGTGTCTCCACCTTGTCAGTCACATCAACTTCGTTTGTCTTTGACACATAACCAACAAGCTTCGACTTTGATCCATCAGCAAACTTTGCATGATCACCAGCAGCTGTTGTGATAGCAACGTGAGTGTCAGGCACCTTTGACGGGTCAGTATCCGGCCCAAGATAATCAGCAGCATACAGCGCCTTAATAGTCGTATCAGCCGTAAATGTTGCATTCGTAAAGGCCTTATCCCAAGCAGTGAACGTGTAACCATCATCAGCTGTCACAACTGGTGCTGTCAACGTGACCTTCTTGTTCGGGTTCACATGGAACACGCGCGCACCCGTCAAGCCGCCATGGTCACCACGATCGAAAACAACCGACACATAACCATCAGGGCGGGCCGGGTCATCACCAGGGTTATCCTCATACCCAGGTGTCACAGGAACAGTTGCATCCAACTCTTCATACTGTGCAGTAATACGAGTATCAGAAGTAAACTTCGCGTTCGTGAAATTCTTATTCCACCCAGTGAACTTCCACCCCGTATCAGCAATAATAGAAGGCGCAACAAGAGTTACATTCTTCGTCGGGTTCACATGGAACAAACGAGTACCCGACGCGCTGCCATGAGAACCAGAATCAAACGTCACAGATACATAACCATCAGGACGAGCAGGATCATCACCAGGATTATCCTCAAACCCGTCGCTACCGCCAACAGAATCATCGATCTTCGCATACTGCGCCGTAATAACAGCGTCCTCACTGAACTGGACATCAGCAAAAACCTTATCCCAACCAGAATGCTTCCAACCCGTATCAGCCTTCACACCTGGCGCCGTCAACGTGACCTTCTTGTTCGGGTTCACATGGAACACAGAAGAACCAGACAATGAACCATGCTCACCGCCCGCAAACTTCACCGACACATAACCATCCGGGCGAGCCGGATCATCACCAGGATTATCCTCAAACCCCGGAGTCACAGCAACACTATCAGGCAAAGCCTCCCACTGCGCATACAACACATTAACACCCTTACCAAGCGTAAACGAATCACCCGGCTGATACCAATCACCCGAACCATCCGCAGCAGTATTCCACCCAGCAAACTTAAAACCAATACGTTTTAGACTATTTAGGTTTTTCAATGTTTGCACATCACCATACTTACCAGCAATAGTGTCAAGCAGAGTACCATTATCAAAATATCGCAAATACACATCAGAGATTCCAACTCGTGGTTCCTCTAAGTCAGAAGATAAGCCGTTTGTACGAATAGTGCTTGTTTCTTTGAAGAATTCATCATCAAAAAAAACCTTTGCAGATTCTTTCACGTGTTGTGAAACACCATCTAGAGGCTCAAGTTCCAAGTCAACGTTTGAACGAACCCATAATAATAAATTTTCTTCACTAGCTGCATAAGTATTATTATCGGCAAATGTTCCAAAGTTATAAATAAGAATATACTCGTTATCAGATACCTTTTTTAACCCAATTTCACCAGGCAAAACATTAGCTCTTATTGTAGCACCATCAATATTATCATAATCAAAATCCACTTCATCTAGAGAAACAGGAAGTATATCTACGATTTTATAACCTGTAGTGTCAAAACACCCATAATCATACTCCTGGCCCACTGTGTAATGTCCGCCACCTATAGCAGAAATTCTTGTTAAATTTTTTATCGCTGTACCATCGATTCCCTGAAATCGAATAGCAAAAATAAGTTCTTTATCTCTATATTCAGGGAGAGCAACGTACTTCTGAGGGCTATTGAATCCGTATTTTAAGTCCCTCATGGTGTAAGTATTCTCATCATAGGTCCAATAATCTACAAAATAACCATTGAAGTTCCTAGCCACAGAAGGATTCAGAAAACTTGCCCTACATTCTGGATATACCTTATTCTTACCTTTATATACAGTTATTTTCTCATTATCACCTAACCCAAAAACAGTATCGTAACCCACACGAACTGGTAGATTATCCTGCATTATAAAACCCTTACCTCTTAATGAAAATATTTCACTAAAATCAATTTCACCAACAGACTCATCCAATAAAGTTATTCTCAAGTTTTTAGAACTCTTAGAAGTAATAGAAACATATGATGAACTCGTTGAAGACGTCAAAATCAAATCAGTAATTATCCATGTTGGATCATCTTCATATACATATGGAATAACTATAGAATCACCTTTTCTTAGGTCAGTAAAATCCAAATGAAAAGAAACAACAGCACGAAGCGATAACAAACTTCCTAAACCTGCTGTCACGAGAGTTCCATTAGTGACATTTCCATCCGAATCAATCCAATAAGCTTCCGCCGGTGTATCTTGATAATACAATCTGTTGATTTTTACAGAGCCGCCAACGTCTTCAAGAGTAAATTCCCTAGCATTGTCAGCTAAAGTATGAGGCAAATTTGGTGAAAAACCACCAGACACAACCAGCATCAACACCGCAAGCACACCAACAATACGCGAGGCAAGCAGTTTTCTTCGCTTACTTAACATTTCACCCTCCAATGGATCAAAAGTTTCGTTTAACTAACAAACCACACTCATATGCAGGAAGCACCCCTTATGCTTCTTCGCAAAAAACCTACACACAAGCACAGTTTTATACATGAACAACTTTAACCACGTATATGTCTAAAGTTAATACTAATCATAAACCGAGAGAGAGAGAGAGTAGGGCTACCGTCCTACACATACCCACTACAAGCACAAACGCAGTAAAAACACACTACAACTTTGCCCCCCCCTAAAGCTTCACGCCACAAGATTACACTTAATGTCGAGAGAAAATATTCATGCAAGACGCCACAACAGTAAAGCTTCTTCTGAGCTTAGTGAGAATTTAATTAAACGAAATATGCCAAGAAAACAACACCTCATTGAAACATAGCATAAAATACCTCACGATAAACTCGTTGCACATTAGAAAATAGCTAAAGAGCATGGAAAAAATTCAAAATCGACCCGTTAAACTAAGGAACTCCCATAAAACATTCCATACCCGACATAAAATCAGTTATAGCCAGAAAGATTACACATCGATCCTCACATACACCAACGGAGAAAAAAACTACACACAGCGCACCATATGCCCAATGAGACATATACAAAAACTAAGAAACATTCATTTCTTTAATTTCACAAGCACATCCAACATATGACACAGTCACATGGGACGACAATATCAATATCGCCCCAGAGCTTTTACATAAAACGCACACCGCTTTAGAAAAAAGACAAGACGACACTAAAACATCAATACGCAACATCCAGTACAGATTCTCATTCAACTGTTACAGACTTAGCCAAATTGCGAGGCTTATCAACATCGTAGCCTTTTACTCGTGCTAATTCACAAGCAAAAATTTGCAAAGGAATAACAGTTACCAACGGCATCATCAATGCATGCACACCAGATGGAACACGCACAATGTATTCTTCATCAACAAAATTACCCACAGCAAGATCGTTTTCTTCAGCAACTGCAATAACGCGAGCGCCGCGAGCACGAACTTCTTGCACATTCGAAATAACTTTCGAATGAATAACATCTTCAGAAACCGGAGGAACAATAACAAAAATAGGCATATCCTCTTCCACCAAAGCAATAGGCCCGTGTTTAAGCTCGCCAGCTGCAAAGCCTTCAGCATGAATATATGCAAGTTCTTTCAACTTCAACGCGCCTTCAAGAGCCACCGGAAAACCAACATGGCGACCTAAGAAAAGGACTGATTGAACATCAGCCATAGAACGAGCAAGAGAGCGCACAGCATCTTCACATGCCAAAACATCTTCAATACGGCCAGGCATTTTGTTGAGCTCTTCAAGAGTATTAGTAATCGTTTCACTAGAAACACACTCACGTACTTGCGCTAAATATAGACCCAAAATATAGCAAGCAGTAATTTGAGCTACAAAAGCCTTTGTAGAAGCCACAGCAACTTCAGGACCAGCATGTGTATACAAAACAGCATCAGATTCACGGGCAATCGTCGAACCATAAGTATTCACAATAGCCAAGACCTTTGACGAATTCTCACGTGCATGACGAATCGCCATCAAGGTATCCATCGTTTCACCAGATTGCGAAATGGCAACCACAAGAGTTTTCTCGTTCACAATACATTCGCGATACCTGAATTCATGAGCCAATTCAACCTCAACAGGAATGCGACACCACTGTTCGAGTGCATATTTTGCGACATGCCCAGCATATGATGCTGTACCGCACGCAACCACAATAATACGGTTTACTTCACGCAGCAAAGATTCATCGATACGCAGTTCATCAAGAACTAAACGATTAGCACTATCTACACGACTCGTCAAAGTTTTTCGCACAGCTGCCGGTTCTTCATGGATTTCTTTATCCATAAAAGTATCGAAATTGCCCTTACCAGCTGCGTCAAGATCCCAATCCACCTCAAATGGCGTTCCTTGTGTTTTACTGCCATCAAATTTCACAACATCAACATCAGTTGGGGTTATGCGAACAACGGTATCTTGGCCCAGCTCAAGAGCCTTTCGAGTTTCACCCACAAAGGCAGCAACATCAGAACCTAAATAATAAGCTCCTTCACCAATGCCAACAACAAGCGGAGAATTACGGCGCGCAGCAACGATTTCACCATCATTATGGCTGTCAATAGCTACTAATGTAAAAGAGCCTTCAAGCTTGCAAGCCAAACGACGCATCGCCTCAAAAAGATCATTATCTTTTTCAAGTTCCAAGGCAAGATGATGAACAGCAACTTCGCTATCTGTTTCACTAAGAGACAAAATATTTTTTTGGGCAAGTTCATTGGCCAAATCTTTATAATTTTCAATAATGCCGTTATGCACAAGAGCAACACGCTTATCAAAAGAAACATGCGGGTGAGCATTTTCATCTGTTGGCCCACCATGAGTTGCCCAGCGCGTATGACCAATACCCGCGCGTGCTGAAGAACTATGCGAAGAAATGATGGAGCGCAAATTATCTAGGCGACCCTCTTTTTTCTGACAATAAATTGAAGAATCTTCCACTAAGGCAATTCCTGCAGAATCGTAGCCGCGGTATTCAAGGCGTGCTAAACCTTCGATAATGACATCACGTGCTTTATCTGAAATATTTTCAGACGCTACATATCCAACAATTCCACACATATACTTAACGGTACACTAGAACGCACACTTCTTCATACATGCACGCGTGATATTTCCCCTGTAAATAATATTTCGCCTTTTCTCTTCTCATTTCACCTATGATATTGGCATGGCTGATGCTTCACACACACAGTTGTTCTCAATACCGACAAATGGTAACACACCAGCGCATTCACTACCTCAGCCATCTCATTATTCTCTTTTTACCCACGATGAATGGGCAAAGCTTGGACGAAACACACCTTTGCCGCTATCTGAATACGACATTACACGCTTGAGCGCTCTCGGCGACCCTATCGATCTGACCGAAGCAGATGCTATTTATCGCCCGCTTTCTGCACTTCTACAGATGTATACAGCAAATATCGGCACTTTACAAAAAGAAACATCCCATTTTTTAGGTCGTCACAATGAACGCACACCTTTTGTGATCGGTATTGCCGGTTCGGTCGCCGCAGGCAAATCCACAACTGCCAGATTATTGCAGGAACTTCTACGCAGATGGCCAGCTACTCCATCAGTTGAACTTGTTACCACCGACGGTTTTCTTTACCCTAATGAAGAACTAGAAAAACGCAACCTGATGAATCGTAAGGGATTCCCAGAATCATATGACCAAGGGGCACTTTATCATTTTGTACGTTCTGTCAAATCTGGCGATGACAACGTCAAAGCACCTATTTATGATCACATTACTTATAACATCGTTCCTGATAAATACATCAATGTTAGCCATCCCGACATTTTGATTATCGAGGGATTGAACGTACTAGCACCGCCACATATAGGAGACCCAAGCGGCATGCTCGAATCCGTTGCCGACCTTTTTGACCTGTCTATTTACGTAGACGCACACCCTGATGACCTTGAGCGTTGGTATATTCAGCGCATTCACCGTTTGCGCAATACCGCTTTTACGCATCCACATTCATATTTCAAACGTTATGCACATATGCCTCAAGGCGAGCTAGAAGAACACTTCCGAACAATATGGCGCACGATCAACTTACCAAATTTACTAGAGAACATTGCCCCCACTCGTTCACGCGCTGATATTGTTCTTTCCAAAGGCCCTGATCATACAATTGAGCAGGTCGCTATACGAAAGCTCTAAAAAGATATATTTCTTAAAAAACTAATTATACGTATATGCAACAATATCAGGCAACTGTATTCCGATACGGACTCATAACATCAATGGGACATATTCGGGTTTACCACCAAAGAAGATGGCACAAATTGTTCCATGGCCAAGTTCAAATTAGGGTAAACAATCCTCTCTAATTCTTTGCCAGATTCCATATCAACAATTCGAATATATGGGTCATTCACTCTCTCAGAATCAGTAACAAACTGATAGATTTCATTACCAACAGAATCGTATTCAAAACTGTATCGATAATTCTTATTGATATCTAATTTTTCTACAGGTTCACTCACACATTCTGTTAACCCAGATGTCATATCAATTCGAAAAATCACTCCTTGATCGGCAGTTACATATATGTAATTATCTTTTATATAACGCACTTCTGCAAAATCATATATGCGAGCGTTTATTTTTTCACCATCGTCAAAGGCTAAAGGAATAATAGTATGTTCTTTCTTTGTTGTATTCCACACCTCCAAAGCATAATATAAAAAATCACTCTCAACACCATTATCATCAACAGGTGACACCATAACAAGATTACGAATCACACCTTCTTCATCACAAATGCGTTCAAACATACTCTCAATTTCACTTTTACCATTATCACCATCATATGAATCAGCACGCATAACTATTTCTGTTTCACCTGTGCTAGTTAATTTCTGTAGAAAACGTTCACTTAAACCCCCATTTGTTTCTCCTTCATGCCCATGCATATTTGTAGGAATAAACAATTCACCATTGCACACTACAGCATTTCCTTCTAGAAAATAAGGAATAACACTACGAGTAGCTTTCTCTTTATTTCCAATGACCAATTCATAGTCATACCCATTGCCATCATCTGAAAAACCCCAGTTATATAATGAAAAGAACATATTATTAAAATATGCAGAGGCATCACGGCTCAAACCTTCTTTTTTTACGTCATGAATGATTACTCCACTATTATCAGTAAACCAATATTCATGTTGTAAATCTGCCAAAAATAAGCCCTCTTCATTCCATAAAGGCTTGTCATATTCAATAAAATTAGTTTTCACTAAATTCCACGATCCATCAGGCTTAAAAAAAATACTATAACAATCAATAGTTCCAAAACGTGAAGATTTCCAATTCGTACACATAGGAAGAACTGCCATATAATCATTCGCAACAATAGAGTCCATATCGACAAAATATTTATTCAACTCTTTAGAAACTACTGAACATCCAGATGTAGCAAAAGAAAAGAACAAAATAAGAAAAGCTACTCGTATACGTCGCATATTACCTCACAGTTTTATAGGTCTGTGTCCATTTTGATTTTTTAATATCACGCGGATATACACCGTGACCACCATCCGCATCTAAATCAATACCAGACGTTGTTTTATAAGCTGCCCATACAAGCTGAGAACAATTCATTTTTCCATTCGCTGTTTTATTAAACGCAAATCCTTTCATATTGTAGTCTCTAAAACGATAAGAATTAAACGCTCGATTAGCCGCTTTATTTCTATTGGCTTGAGATGTTTTGACATGCATTATTTCTGTACCATTATTAACTTTCACATTCCACCTGTGAGCACTATGAGATTTTTTGCCAACGCCAGGAGCTTCAACAATGATGCTATTTGTATAATAAATACCTACATGACCTGTAGACGATGGACTATAAAAAATGTCTCCCTTTCCACCAGGCAAAAGCGTCTTTTTACCGCTAGAAAGTCGAAGTTCGTCTTCTGCAAAGTTCACACTTATACGTGCTTCTTGTAATGCTTCATTTGCGATTTGTTGTGCAGATATACCAGCAGAGAGAGCTGTTTCTTGAATTCCTGAATTCATTTCTTCAAAAGTTGAACCAGGATTCAGACGAACAAGTTCATTCACTGTAGAAACATATGAATCTTCTGCAGCATTGTTTGCTTCATTGTTTTGCGCGTAAGCAAAACTTGGAATACCAGCACAAAGGAGGAAGGCAGAAACACCGCCGATAATTTTCTTCTTCATGAATTTTCCTTTTCATTTCCACTTTATAACATTTCACATTCATTTTTTCGCTATTATTCAC
>JAGBKC010000071.1 GCA_017934115.1 Actinomycetaceae bacterium
GATATCCTGGGCGATTGACAGTGCATGGTGCTGACGTTTCTGTTGAACCGTAGCCTTCAAGAAGGGTAATGCCAATACCTCTAAAGAAATGACCCAGACGTTCACCCAAAGGAGCACCACCAGAAATGACATGTGTGAGTTGATCGCCTAGAAGTTCAAGAATCTTGTTGTAGACAATTTTTTGACCAAGTTCATGTTGCATGGTGAGTGTTTTTGATGGGCCTTCTGGGGTATCGAGTGCTTTTGAATATTGAATGGCGACATTGGCATAATGGCGGAAAATTTTAAGCTTGATACCTTTGCCAGCTGATGCGTCTGCTGCGTTATAAATCTTTTCAAAAACACGAGGAACAGCCAGACAGTAAGTAGGGCGGAATGTTTTCATGTCAGAAACAAGGTTTTTAACATCAGGAGAATATCCAATCACATTGCCGGCGTACAGAGCCATAATGTTGATAAAACGGGCAAAAATGTGAGCCATTGGTAAAAAAAGGAGTGTTCGTTTTTCGGTTCCTCCATGCGTGAGGAGTGATAACTGATCGTCTAATGGTCCGTTAAAGGCAACGGTAAGAATATTGCGGTGAGTGATGCGAGCGCCTTTTGGCTTACCTGTTGTTCCAGATGTATAAATAATTGTTGCTAAATCATCGGCTGTTATATTGTCGATGCGTTGATCGATTTCTTTTTCATACTCAAGTTTTCCTTGAGAACGAATGGTGTTGAGGTCGCCATTATTGATGTTGAAAACTTCTTTTAAATGAGGAATGGTTGCAGAAAGTGCACTGAGCATTCCGGTTAGTGCATTATTTTCGGCAATAGCATAGATGCAGTGTGAGTCTTCGATGATCCATTGTGCTTGTTCGGCTGAGTCTGTTTCGTAGATGGCGATGGCGCTTGCTCCTATTGACCATAGTGCGAAGTCGATGAGGGAGAATTCGTAGCTGGTGTGGCACATGAGTGCGACTCTATCGCCTGGTTGGATGCCAAGGCCAATGAAACCACGGGCAAGAGAACGGTACTCATGCTCAAACTGCTGCCACGTCACAGGAAGCCATGTGTTGATGGAACTTTTTCTTTCTAGTGCTGTGTAAGTGCTTTTGTCTTTAGCAATAGTGCGAAAAATTCCAGGAATACTCATTTCATTGGTGACGGTGATTTTACCTGGCGTAAAAGACTTGTGCGATTGTGAAGGTGTTGTAGATGGAGACTGTGTATGTGATGAATTCATAATCAACTCTTTTCTTACGGTACGGTAAGTTACTATACCGTAAGTTATATGTTTTAGATAGATGTTCGTTGTGATGAAAACTAAAAGTACTAGTGGAGCTGTCAGTGAAGGTGCTCTCTTGAACGGCAGTAGCGCTATTTATATAATGAACGCATGAATATTGGTGTGCATAATTGGCGTTTAGCTTTTCGTGTGTGTGCTGTTGGGGGAATGCTTGGAATACTTTTTTTATTTACGGGTTGTTCCTCAGGTAATCGTTTTGGAAATGATTCATTAGGATATCTAGATGTTCCATCATCGTACACAATTGATACCGATTCTTCACTTAATAAACGATCTTCTGATGCTCAATACGTAACAATGATTGCACGCGCTAAAGATCATAGCAATATACGTTTTATTTCCTTGGCTGAATTATCTGATGATGTGAAGCGTCAAGATTTAGATATGGAAGGCTTTGAAGATACATGTGAAAGTCTCAAAGATATGGGTGCACGTTCATGCGATGTGCGCACTATTCATATTGGCAACTATGAAGCGGTAGGTTTAACAGTGCGTGCTACAACCGCTGAAGAAACGGCCGAAGAATATAATGTTGAAGCAAATAAAGAGGCGACAGGGTCGACATATATTTTCACGCGAGGTGAAAAACTTATTCAGATATCGGTGTATCAGCAAGAGACCAATGATGCAGAGCTGCAGAGTTTTTTGAACACTTATGCAGAAAAATAGATGAGATAGATGTGTGTCGTCTGATTGCAATGTCAAGAAAAGGTGAATAAAAAGTGGAAGCCAGAATTGGGCTTCCACTTTTTAGTTTGCGAGTAGATATTGATATTACTGAGCTGTTTCTAGCTCGTATGCATCAACCGTAACATCTTCGACATCGCTGGATGAGAAAGAGAACTTGTTGATATGTGCAGCACTCTTAATGTCATCTAGAACATCGTCAACGAGTGATTCGTAAGCTGCAGGAACGTGTAAAGTTACATGGTTAAACGCGGTGCGCTGAGAAACTTTGTTTTCACTCTTAACTTTGCGCAAAGAGCTTAACATATCGCTCGCACACGCCAAAAGAGCATTACTATGATTATTGTTCGTCACAGCAAGTTCTTCAGTGGTCGGCCATGTGGCACGGTGTACAGAACCAGTCTTATACCAGCTCCACACTTCTTCAGTTGCAAAGGGGAGGAACGGAGCAAGCAAGCGAACAAAGGTGTCGATACATACGTTAAGAGTCACGCGTGCGCTCATAGCGTTTTCTTCGTCGCTGTATGCGCGGTTCTTCACTAATTCAAGGTAATCGTCACAGAATGTCCAGAAGCAAGTTTCGATGTTTTCCAATGCTTTAGTGTGGTCGTATGCTTCAAAGGCCTTTGTTGCCTCATCGACTGTTGCTTTTAAGGTGGCAATCATAGAGAGGTCAATAGGTTGAGTGATTTTCTTTTTATCAACATCAAGTGCTTGAGATGTATCACCCATAGAAAGAGCGAAACGCGATGCATTGAGAACTTTCAAAGCAAGGCGTCGGCCTATTTTCATTTGCTTTTCATCAAAGGTAGCATCAACACCAAGACGAGCTGATGCGGCCCAGTAGCGCACAGCATCAGATCCGTGACGTTCAAGCAAATGTAGGGGGGTAACAACATTACCTTTTGATTTACTCATCTTCTTGCGGTCTGGGTCGAGGATCCAACCAGAAATACTTGCGTGCTTCCATGGAATTTCAGAGAACTCTAGATGTGACCTCAACATAGTGGAAAAGAGCCATGTGCGAATGATGTCTTGACCTTGAGGGCGAAGATCCATAGGGAATACCTTTTCAAAGAGTTCATTATCAGTAAGCCACCCACCAGCAATAAGTGGAGTCAATGAAGATGTTGCCCACGTGTCCATAATGTCAACTTCGCCAGTGAAGCCACCTGGTTGATTACGCTGTTCTTCACTGTATCCTGTAGGAATATCAACGCTTGGGTCGATAGGAAGTTGGTCAATAGAAGGAGTGATGACTTCATCGAAGAGGGTATTTCCTTCGCTATCAACTTTGTACCACACAGGGATAGGCACGCCAAAGAAACGCTGGCGAGAAACAAGCCAATCGGAATTCAATCCATTGACCCAGTTGTCATAGCGAACATGCATGAAATCAGGGTGGAAGAGCAATTGGTTTCCAGCATCGATAAGGTTTGCGCGTAATTCCTTGCCGTTTTCTTCTGTATAACTGCGTCCACCATTGCGGATGTACCATTGGCGTGATGTAACGATTTCAAGTGGTTTATCGCCTTTTTCAAAGAAGTTTGTCATGCGTTGTGTTGGTTTTTCTTCACCAATCATTTCGCCCGTTTCTTTGAGTTTTTCAACAAGTGCTTTACGTGCAGAAAAGACTGTTTTGCCGGCCATTTCTTCATACATGGCTACGCCTGCATCGCTGGTGATCCATTGCGGTGTTTCGCGAATAATGCGCCCATCTTTGCCTAAAACACTACGCATAGGCAAAGAGAGTTCACGCCACCATTGCACATCGACAAGATCACCGAAAGTACAGCACATAGCAATACCAGAGCCCTTATCCATTTCGGCTGCTTGGTGTGCCACAACAGGAATTTCAACATCAAAAAGTGGAGAGCGAACAGTAGAGCCAAAATATTTCTGGTAGCGTTCATCATCTGGATGAGCAATAAGGGCAACGCATGCAGGTAAGAGTTCTGGACGCGTAGTTTCAATAACGATATCGTCATTTTCGCCATGGAAGGCAAGGCTATGATAAGCACCTGGATATTCGCGTGCTTCTAATTCTGCTTGAGCCACAGCTGTTTGGAAAGTAATATCCCATAGGCCTGGTGCTTGGGCTTGATATGCCTCTCCGCGTTCTAGATTTTTTAAGAATGCTGCTTGGGCTACTTTTTGTGCTTTTTCACCGATGGTTTGGTAGTGCTGATTCCAGTCGATGGAAAGGCCGAGGCGACGCCACAGGTGTTCGAAGTGTTGTTCGTCTTCTTCGGTCAGTTTCCAACATA
>JAGBKC010000072.1 GCA_017934115.1 Actinomycetaceae bacterium
CAACAAAAGCCAAACCAGTAACACCAGCCAGAACTTTTTTATACTGTAATACCGATAAAATTTTCATATAGTTTCTCCTTTTAACCATTCATAACCATCACTTTTCCGTGCTATGCATCTTCATTACAGTGCAACCACTAAAAAACACATATACACACAAAGCGTTCTAGCATTCAACTAGACACCACAAACACTAAACATCCAACACACAACATTCATAAACACACTAAATTTGTGGAAAACACCAATCATCCACACCCACAAACACACCACACACATCACATTCACAAAATTACCCTTGACACGACAAAAAAAAAAGGCACTATTCTACTAACTGCTGCAGCTCACATTAAAAGTAAAACCGAAAGGAATATTATGGCAGCAGTAGCTCGATTTATAGCTTGGGCCCTAAAAAGAGTATGGAGGTACGGAAGAAAGATTGTTTCCAATGTTATTTCATGGACGAAAAAACATTAGCGAACAGTGCTTGACTGGATCAACATTGGCAATGCTTTTTCTATTGTTTTTGATTGGATTCGTAGCGTTATACGAAAATAAAAACTAAACTGTAGAGGAGCATACACTTTGCTCCTTTACATTATTGCGAGAAAGGATTATTTTCTACATGATTAAATCGCCTTTAGCGTTATTTTTTGCATTATGTTTCACCATAACATCCATCTGGACAGTTTCCGCTGGAATTCGCGATGTTTTTCTTTCTCCACCAAATGCACATCATATTCTTTCTGTTCCTTTTATGCTAGCTATATTCACAGTAGTTGTGGCTATTTTACTTTACCGTACAGCTTTTGGTCTTGACTCTAACTCGCAGGACAATGCCACCAGCATATGCTAAGCAATCCATAACGCTCAGCTATTATGCCGGCTCAAGCCAACATATTTCTTTTTATGCACCTTATCGACCTTCTATTACACATATGAAAACAGGAGAATCATGATACATGTAGAAAATCTACGCAAGTGTTATAAAGAAAAAGTCGTCCTTGACGATATCTCTTTATATTGCTGAAAATGGAAAAGTTACCGGTTTTGTTGGTCCTAATGGTGCAGGTAAATCAACTACCATGAAGATCATTGCAGCTCTTGAAACAGCAGATTCAGGAATGGCTACTGTTGATGGAACTCCCTTTATTAACGCACCTTTTGCTCCACATGCTCTTGGCATTCATTTAAGTGGGGAAGCATTACCTGCTTCTGTTTCAGCAAAAGCGCTTCTGCGGCACGCAGCGCGTCTAGCTCATGCTCCCGAAAAACGTGTAACAGAATTGTTAGAGCTTGTAGGAATTGAAGATGCGCAGCACAAAAAAGTTGGCACTTTTTCTATGGGCATGAAACAACGTCTCGGTATGGCGATTGCACTTATAGGCGATGCTCAAAATATCATGCTTGACGAGCCTCTCAATGGACTCGATCCGCACGGTGTTGCATGGATGCGCGATTTCATTAAAACACTTGCCAGCCAAGGAAAAACCGTCCTTCTTTCATCTCACCTGATGAGCGAGCTCGAACTGGTTGCCGACCATATAGTTATGCTCAATCAAGGACATATCATTTCAGATGCAGACATCAATGACATTCATATTTCTTCACACACAGATGTGGAAATAAGCAGTAAAAATATCGCAGAAGTTTCTGATCTTCTTATCAAACACGAATACCGTATAACACCTAAAAATGATCGCATTATTGTTCACAATGCAGATCCAGAAGAATTAGCTCGCCTTATTGTTGGCCATAACCTCAGCCTTATGAGCCTTATACCCACACAAACTACACTTGAAGCAACATTCATGAGCCTCACAAAACGCCAAGGAGAAAACGCATAATGGAGAATCATACTTTCTTTCACCTTTTTACAAGTGAAATAATTTTTCATCTTCACAATAAAACGACGCAGCTACGCCTTTTTCTCTATGCATGCATTTCTCTTGCCATTGGCACTGGAGTTTATTTTTTAATGAAAGATGAAGACACTCCACTTAATGATGCACTTACTGCTGGCGTTATGACTTTCATCTTCCTGCTTTCTTTCTACACTATATCCTCAGTTTCACGTGAAATAGCAGATGGAACAGTAAGCTTATCTCTACGATTTGTTCCAACACGAGGAAAACTCTTTCTTGTACGTATGATGTTTTATCCCACAATGACATTCATTGTTTCTCTCGTACTTTCTTCTTTCACTATTCCTTTCATACCACAAGGAACACAAACACTAACATACATTTTAGATAGCGTTATCTATAGCTCTTTTATATGGTCACTCATAACACTTCTTGTCTTTTTTATTGCAACTATTTTTCGTAAAGGCGCTATATCTGCGCTGGTTTCAATTGTGCTTATGGTTCTCTTACCGCTTTTTATGACACTTTCCCCACTTTTTATGGGCACACATAAATTTTTCACGTGGCTTTCCACCCATACACACTACACACCCACATTGGCGATATCCAATATTTCCAGCTTTCAGGCAATAAATCAAAAAATAGAAGGATTTGATGGGGAAGTAGTAACTGCACTCACAACCCATGATTTTCTCATCGGATGGGCGACTCTTCTTGCCTGGCTTGTCGTTCTTGCATTTTTCGCTTGGAAAGTTTTTCAACGTGAATCAACTGTGAGTGCATAAAAATTTTCAACTCATACGATTCAAAGTATATATCCATAAAAAAAGGAGGTGTTAACCTCCTTTTTCTATACATGTTTTCGTCTTACATTGCAGTGTAACCACCATCAACAGCAAGGACTTGGCCTGTCACAAAGCTAGCAGCATCTGAACAGAGCCACATTGTTCCTTGGGCGATTTCGCGTGGATCGGCAAAGCGGCCAAGCAAAGAGAGCTGCTTTGCATACGAAACAGGTTCAAGATTAAAATGCTCAAGAGCTTCACGAAGCATCGGAGTATCAACAGCGCCAGGAGCAATCGAATTGATACGAATACCCTTAGGAGAATAATCCATAGCTGCTGTTTTCGTAGCGCCAATAATTCCATGTTTTGCCGTCACATACAACGGATTAGCAGGTTGCGGGCGAATACCAGAAATCGAAGAAATATTAACGATTGCACCACCTTTACCTTGCTTTTCCATTTGAATAAGCTCATACTTTAAGCACAAAATATTTCCCTTAAGGTCAATATCAAAAAGTGCATCGATATCCTCATCTGCCATTTCTCCAAACGGTTTATCGTCTGGAATCTTAGCGGCATTATTTACCGCAACATTGAGTTCGCCATATGTTTCTACAGCAAAATCAACCATTCCCTTAACTTCTTCACCTTTAGAAATATCGGCGCGCACGAACGCTGCCTCTCCACCTGTTTCCTTAATTTCGTTAGTGACACGTTCACCACCAGAGACGTCAATATCAGCAATAACAACTTTCGCACCGTTTTCAGCAAATAACTTTGCTGTTGCTTCACCCATTCCTTTTGCTCCACCAGTAATAATAGCAACTTTGCCATCAAGCATACCCATAATATCTCCTTCAAAATGTTGTCGAAATTAACGTCATCATTTATATCAAAAAATATAAAAAAATATTTTTTCAAGTAACGCACACAATATCATTTACCTTTTCTTTACATTAAAATCTCTTTTTCATAAGGACATAATTCCCAAAATAAGCAATAAAACACTAAAAATACATACTTTCTTATCACATAATGCACACGATATCATAATGGCAAAAACATAAAACAATATAATTATATCTACACGCTTATAAGAGTAAATAAAATAAGGGAGGGTACTCATGAAAAAACTACATTTTTTTTTCACTATGTTCCTTGCTTTTTTATGCTCTGTAAGTTTTTTCCTGTCGGCCAATCTACTCGCGAATACGCGCACAGCTTCAGCAGACACACTTCCATCTGGCATCATAAAAGAAGGAAATACCAATAATTTTGTGCAAAGCGGCAATATTGCTACCGTCAGTATTGACACGTCAAAATTTAAAAATGGTATTTTCCAAGCCGACGGTAATTTTGCAGAAGTAACCGACCCAATAGCACATCAAATAAAAGTTGCATATACCGGAAATGTAGATGTTAATTCTAAAAATGTTGCTCCCGGCAGTTTTTCATACACCTTCGTTAATGCAGCAACATTGCAAAACGGATCATATGCTGATGTGAAAATGACCTATTCCAACCTTATTATTTACACCGCA
>JAGBKC010000073.1 GCA_017934115.1 Actinomycetaceae bacterium
AAATGCGCATAGGAAATTTGTTCTGCTGTTGTTGCTGGGCCTGACACAAGTACAGCAAAAGCTTGCACTCTATGAGGAAAACTTGCTGCCCATTCCATTGTTCTATTGCCGCCAAAAGAAGGGCCGGCAACCAATTTCCATGAGTCAATACCGAGTGCGTCTGCTAATTTAGCTTCGGCATTGCACATATCGCGAATGGTGATTTCAGGAAATCTGTTTGCCCAATATTGACCATCTGGTGCGATGGAAGCAGGACCTGTTGATCCTTGACAACCACCTAAAACATTCGGGCATACAACGAAATATGTATCAGTATCAATTGCTTTACCAGGGCCGACGATATCATTCCACCATCCGTCATTTCCATTTTTGCTGCTTGCGTGAGAATCACCTGTTAAGGCGTGGCATAGAAGAATGGCGTTATCTTTGTGTTTGTTGAGTGTTCCCCATGTTTCATAAGCAATAGTGACATTTGGTAGGCGTCCACCAAGTTCAAGTTCAAGGGGGCCTAGTTCTATAAAGAGTCGGTCTTGTGGATCATCGCCTTCTTTCCATGCGCCTGTAGCTGGTAAAATACGGTGGTAACGTTGTGGCATGTATCCTGTATCAAAATCTTTGATGGGGGCAGCGTCTGTAATAGATTCAAGAGGTGCATGGCCAACAAGGAAATCTGGTCCATCGGTAAGTGTGGATGTAGGAGTGGTAGATGTATGTGAATGTATGTTCATGTTTCCTCGTATGCCAGCCATCAGGCCTATTATAGTTCAGTCATGTGAGATGTGGTGAAGTACAACAAAAGAAAAGGCAAAAAGGCAGATGAGGTACCTTTTTGCCTTACGAGTTTATGCAAGTTGTGCCGCCGCGAGGCCCTTTTCAATGTCGGCAAGAATATCATTGATATCTTCGATGCCGATCGATAGACGAATCGTTCCACCGCTAATTCCTGATGAAAGTAATTCTTCGTCGGTGAGCTGTGAGTGTGTGGTTGATGCAGGATGGATAACGAGAGAACGGACATCGCCGATATTTGCCAAGTTTGAGAACAATTGGAGTGCATCGACAAAGGCTTCGCCTGCTTTGCGTCCTCCCTTCAAATTGAAGGAAAATACGCTGCCTGCGCCCTTAGGTGCATACTTTTGTGCGCGCTCATAATAAGGCGAAGAAACCAGCCCAGAATAGGTAACTGATTCAACTGCATCATGACCGTTCAAATATTCAGCAACGGCCTTTGCATTATCGAGATGGCGCTGTACTCGTAAGGAGAGTGTTTCGATTCCCTGTTCAATGAGGAATGCGTTGAAAGGCGAGACAGCGGCGCCCGTGTCGCGCAAAAGTGTTGCGCGAATGCGAGTGACGAATGCGCCAGGGCCTAAATCACCGAAAACGAGACCATTATAAGACGGGTCAGGTTGGCTAAAGAGCGGGAATTTTCCATTCTTCCAGTTGAAATCTCCTTTTTCAACGATGACGCCAGCGACTGATGTGCCGTGGCCGCCCAAGAATTTTGTTGCCGATTCAACGACAATGTCTGCGCCGTACTCAAGTGGGCGAACATTGTATGGTGTGCCGATGGTGTTATCGATGATAAGCGGAATACCAAATTCGTGTGCTAAATCAGCCAAAGCTTCAAAATCTGGAATGTCACCCTTTGGGTTAGGGATGGATTCGGCGTAGAGAAGTTTTGTTTTTTCTGTGATTGCTGCTCGCCATGAATCGATATCATCTGGATTTTCTACCCAATTTGTTGTGATGCCAAATGTTGGGAGAGTGGTCTTGAAGAGGTTGTATGTGCCACCATAAAGCGATGGGGAAGAAACGATTTCATCGCCTTGGCTTGCTATATTGAGAACAGCGTAAAATTCTGCAGATTGACCAGAAGAAACAAAAATTGCTGCTGCTCCGCCTTCAAGAGCGGCCACGCGTTCTTCGACAACAGCTGTAGTTGGATTGGTGAGGCGTGTGTAGATAGGGCCGGCATCGGTGAGAGCGAAACGGCCTGCAGCTTGTTCTGCATTATTGAAAACGTAGGATGTTGTTTGATAAATAGGTAATGCTCGTGAACCTGTATCGGAATCTGGTGTTTGGCCTGCGTGAATTTGGAGAGTGTCGAAAGACCATTGTGTATTACTCATGATTGTGCTCCTTAAAAGAAAATAGAATTTTATTATTTTTTACAGGAGCGGGCTGAGACGCTAAAAAAATGAAAAATGTAAAATTATGTTCTTTGCGATCCTGCCAGCCCGCTAAATACGGTAACTGGTAGCGCGGCTGCTGGGCTTATAAAAAGCGGTCAGTGCGCTAGTTGGACATTCGCATTCATTTGAACATGGCTCACATGTTATAGTCTTTTTTTTATGTATTCAAGTGAAAAAAAGAGTTTTTTGTGTAACCTTCTTCACTTGTTTGAGGGGGTGTATGTGGAGGTATTAGAAGGGAGTGTAGTTTTCTGTTGTAATGAAAGCGCCATGTCCTGTGGTAGCGTTCCAGCAGGTAAGTCCCTTATCGTTTGCTCCGCACACATTTTTTCCTAAGAAAATCGATGTACCTGGCTGAACAATTTGCACGCTTACCTTTGAAGAATTGTCGCTTGATTCTTCTGTGGGAACACTGCGCCCTGGTTGTGCATACGCTTTTGGATCTGGCCAACTTTTGAAATAGCTTGCAGTTGTGGGTTCTTTTCCATTGACGATTATCAAACCATTAAGAACGTTGTTTGTTCCAGTTGCTTTTCCAAAAATTTCATTAACCTGCCAGTGAAGAACTTTAACGTAAATTTTATCGCGCATCATGGCTATTTGGATTTGTCCATCGCTGGTTTGTGCCACATATTCACCTGTATTCCATGAACCTAATACATTGACATTTACTGAATCTGTAGGAACACCATGTCCGTACCCTTCAAATGCGTAGGTTAATGACGTATTTTTTGATTCTTGGATATTGATGGTAGGACTTGCACTGGCTGTGGTCTCTTTTTGTGTGGGAGAAGAACCTGCGACAACAGATACTTGTGGCGTTGATGTTGCGGCGGTATTGGAAGAGCCCATGTTGAAAGAACATGACTGCAAAGGCATAGTAAGGAAAAATGCGGCAGCTGTGATAGCTATATAACGTTGTGCGCGTGACATTAAAATCCCTCCCAGCCAGCTTTACGTATGATGGCGCCATGGCCTGTTTTGATGTTCCACGCCGTTAAACCGGCATTTGATCCAGAGTGCACAACATAAAAGCACCAATCTCCGGCGTAGTAGACAGTATTGTAATCAAGTTCTGTTGCAGATGTGTCTTTAGATTGTCCTGAGGTGATGCTTGCTTTTTTATCCTTGTAAAGCTTGATAGTGTGGTTGGTTTCGTTAGTGTTTCCCCATTCTTTGACGTAACACTCGATGGTTGTGGATGCTACATCACCAAAGCAACGGATATTTCCTGATTTTGTTGCGATGTCAATTGAGCCTGTCATGGTGAGCAAGGTAGCATTTGCGGGAAGTTCTTTTTTGGCAGCTCCACTATATGCCGAGGAAGGGAGGTCGATATCATGCTCATCTTCACTTTTTTTTGTTGTGCCTGAATCGCCAGATTGAGAGGAGGAGGACGATGGTTCGTCTGATGAAATGGCACTGAGGCTACCATTGTAAAAATAGCTGTATCCTAAAAAACCTCCAAGTGCTAGTGCGATAATGGTTAGAAAAATGAAGACAGCTGTAAGGCCTCGATGTGATGTGTCTTCTGTGTGCTGTGTGGAGTATTGCTCGTAAGTGACAGGTGCTTGACTTTGCTGTGTATAAGGAACCTGGGAGTTTGTGCCGTAGTATGTGCTGTTGTGTGGTGCTGGTGCATATGTAGGTGAATAGGAGGGGATTTCTTCTGTGTTGATGCGTTGATGAGATGGTGAAGGAGAGGAAAAAGAAGCGGATTGCTGTTCAGTAGATGGGGTGAGCGGGGTGTGGAAAAATTCAGTTTGAGCATAAGAGGTGTCACCATGCTGCTGGTAGCTATTATTATCGTGTTGAGGTGGCAGGTGTGAAGGGGAGAAATTGCGTTGCGTAGAAGGTGTGTTGTTGTGTTCGTTGTTATTCATTATTTCTATACCCCTTGTAATATTGCGTTCCCCTTATATCTTCACAATATATTACATGATGCCATCTCAATATTTAAGTATTCTTTTTGACCTGTTGTTTTTGTGGAGTTGATTTTTTGAGAGTTGACATGTGAGATATTGAAAGCGAATGGGATGAAAGGGGAAATCTTTTTGGTGAGATGAAGTTATCTACGGGGTTGTAATGGTGATGAAGTGATCTTATGTATGTGGTGGTAATAAAACATGAATTTGTGTATTACCCATGTATCCTAAAGGCTTCTGGCATAAAATTTTCACGTTATATCTAAGGAGGTGAATATGGCAAAGAAAAAGAATCTTGCGCCTGCCAAAGCAAAAGAAGAGGCAGACGCAAAACATGTAATTGCTCGCAATAAAAAAGCGCGCCATGATTACACGATTCTTGATCGTTACGAAGCAGGCATTTCATTAGCGGGAACCGAAGTGAAAGCTTTGCGCCTAGGTCGGGCATCTTTGATAGACGCATGGGTAGAAGTCGATCGTTATGGTGAAGTGTGGCTTCATGGGGTCAATATTCCTGTTTATGCTATGGGAAGCTGGACGAACCATGTGCCTACACGTAAACGTAAACTTTTATTACATCGAAGTGAAATTGCAAAACTGCAGCGTAAAGTTGAGGGGAAGGGTAAAACGATCGTTCCTCTTGAATTGTATTTTATTCGCGGGCGTGCGAAAGTAGAAATCGCTGTTGCTCAAGGCAAACAAGAATGGGATAAACGTGAAACCTTGAAGCGCCGCCAGGCGGACATGGAGGCAGCACGTGCTATGTCGTCAGCAAAAAGAAGAAATCGATAGACCTTGTTTTCTTGTGATTTTTGTGTATTCTGAAGTACTTGCTTTGTATAAGCGTGTTTTTTTCATAATGATATATGGGGATGATCGGTTTCGACGGTGGGTATTTTATCGTTGAGAAGCGGGTCGAGGATGCAGAGTCATCTCGTTAACGATTCTCTGTAAAACATAAGTGCAAAAACTAAGAGCACTGACTACGTCCTCGCTGCCTAATCGCGAGTAGTACGAGTCCGCCACGCTATATGTGCTTTCCGTATAGTGGTGAGCGACGTTTTTGAAAGCCACTGCTTTTCATGTGGGTTACGCACATGGAAGGGACTTTTTCGTAACTGAGTTGGTTGGCAACTTGCCTGTGTGAGTGCCACAGCTGAGAATAACGACTAACAGGCTGCACCCGGAGAAGGCTTCGGTAGTGCTCATCGGACGGGGGTTCGATTCCCCCCATCTCCACTGTGAAGAGGTGTGCATTGTGTATATGCATGCCTCTTTGTTTATGAAAAGAAGATGTTTTTTGTGTGTGTTTAAAGTGATATTTCAGGTGTTGCTTTCCTGTGGAAAAGTTATTGTTTTTAACAGACTTACAGCTTTCTCTTCTTATTTTGATCACTCATTAAAGTAGTTGTTCAAAAGAAAAGAGGAGAAATGACAGTAGAAAAAATACGTATTGTCTTATGGCGATTTCGATATATGCTCATTGCTTTAGCATGCATTTCATTTGTGGGCGGTATTATTGAGGCGATTTATGCATTAGAGCCACCTAAAGATACTGTTCTTGTTCTTGCTAAAGATGTAGAGGCAGGGTCTATTTTGACAAGTAGAGACCTCGAAGTGAAAAAAGTTCCTAAAGATTTTATACCGAATAATTCTGTAAACAAGGAAAACGACGTTGTAGGTAAGCCTTTGATTGCCAGCTTTTCACAAGGTACACCGTTGAATATGAAGATGGTATTGTCAGAAGAATTTTTACAATCACCTCCATCAGGTTCACGCATTCTTGCTCTTCCTTTAGATGCTGCAAATGTAAGTATTATTTCTCATGTTGGCGCTCATATTACTCTTTATAGTGTTGACAACTCCAGTGAACATAAAGCGGAAAAAATAGTTGATGACGCTGTGGTCATGGGGATTGGTGAAGAAACAAATGGAAGTTTTCTTTCTACTTCGGATGCTACGCAAAACGTTTACGTTGCTGTTCCTGAATCATCTGCTGGAGATGTTATAGCGAAAACTGGCACCAGTGAACTAAAAGTGGTTTTGAATCCATAAAAGATATGCAGATGTTTCTTTGTGTTTAGAGCTTGCCAAAATGTGGCGGCACATTCTCGAACATCTCTTTTTCACGAGGATTAAGATTTTTTGATGCCATATTCTCACGCGAAGATGCTCGGGAATGATTGTGTGGATGATACGCAGGAGAAACATAGATACCCTTAGGAGCCGCAAAAGAAGAACTTTTTCCCTGTTCTTTATCAATGCGAGAAATTGATGAAACTGCTTTATGGATGCGTGAAGTACTCATTTTACTGCTCATCTAATAAAGGGTCTTCATCAAGAAGAAGAGCGTCTTTATTTGTAGAAACATCATCGTCATATGAATTGTCGGGACTTTCAACGTATTCGGCTGTTTCGGCTGTGTAATACGAGTTATTTTGTTGTGTCGATGATGTTTCTTCTGTGTGAGTATCTTCTTCATACTGTGCAGATTCATCTATATGTTCATGGGTAGGAGACGTGATGCCTTCTGCTTCATCTTCATTCTCAAGCAGAGAATCATCATTGTCTACTACTGGCTCTTCGGGGCTTTCGCTTGTTAGGGCAACAGCTGCACTTACAGCAGACTGAGCAGAAAGTGAAGATCGAATATCTGGCGACGCTAAACCGCTACGACGCACAACATTGCGCAATACAGCGTCGATTTGTGCACCTTGACGATTGACACCCAGTTCTTCGCGCAACGCGCGTACTAATTGTATCTCATTGCGTCGTCTTCCATCAGACATGATCCAGATAACCATTTGATCGAGCTCATCATCGGAATAAGCAGCTAAAGGCAAACCAGCGCTAATATTTGGACGTGTTTTACGTTCGCGAATATGCATGGCCTCTTCGCGCAGTACTTCTTTCCAATCGGGGTTCAAGCTTGTATATGGAGTAGGTGTAGCTTGCTGAAGTTCTTGTTTTTTGATAGCTTCGAGCTGCTCAATAATGCGTTCTGCTTGGCCAACAGGATCGATGAATAATGAGGTTGAAAATGTCTGCATCACAAGCCAACCGCGTTCTTCAAGGCGTTCAATCCAATAGCGGTCGCGTCTGCGTTGTGATGGTTCTTGAATATATTCATCATTATCGATCAGGACAGCAATACGCCATGGTGACGCGAAATCGTCACTACCTGCAACAAGCGGAATACGCACATCGTCCTTAAAGCCGAAGTTCATTGCTGTTCGCCAGCCTGCTTGTTCTATGCGCGTTCCTAAATCAGAAAGCAAAGGAGCATCAACATGTGTGGGAATGGAGGTAGGGATGTGGCGTTTGCTTTCACCGCCAACGCGTTCAAGAACATCAGCTAAGAGGCGAGGACCTGGTGAACTTAAAGAATCACGTTTCATGTCACCAGGAGCAATAGAGGAGATAACATGAAGATTTATACGCGGAGCCTCAAGGGCGTCGACAAAGCCTAAGAATCCTTCAGGTTCAGCTAAAATGCCAAAAGAATGTAGTACGCGCCCATGAACTGTTTTGGCAAAACCAACGCTGAGAATGATATCGTCACGTTTTAATGCTGTTGCCTGGGTGATATCGGTAATAATGAAAGGTTCTTCAGATTTTTCTTGCACATATTCTTGAAGAACTGAAGATGTTTTAATTGTTGACTGTAATGCAGTTGTAATGCATTGTGCATGATAAGGGGACAGAGCAATAACGCCAAGAGAACGTTCAGGTTTTGTGAGGATGTGTTCAACAATCGCGTCGATAACAGTTTCCACTTCGGTAGATGTACTTTCGATACGTCCACTCTTCGGAAGCGGCACGCCTTTTCCATCAACGAGAGTGAGTTTTTCTTCAGGTCTGATGGCTTGGGGAATAAGGAGCGGTGCGGTATGCCCTGCCTCTTTAAGTGCAGCGCCTGCTAAGATATCTCGATTTCCATGTAAAGTAGGCAGCGTCATTGCCGGTAGGATCTGTGAAAATTCATGAATTGCGCTGTGCGGAAGTGCGCGTTCCATATCGCCGACAATAACGATTTGGCGTCCGCGCATTAGCAAAGAAACAAGGTATGAAGTCGGTATGTTTTCCGTACCGTCAATAATGACGAGGTCGACCCATGGTATCGGTGGCACAAATTCACTCACCATTACAGGAGGAATGATCCATACAGGGCGAGATGACTGCACAAGGCGCGGATAAGTCGCTAAAGAATCTTTCAGCATACCCGTAGAGAACTGTTCAAGTTGATTATCGAGCTGCATTGTTTCGTCACGATTCAAAGAGATTGCCTCGCGCATATTGCGAATAACAGCACGTAAAACAGGTCCTTTAAGTGATTGTGTATGCTCTTTGTCAAGGTTCATGACTGAAAGGGCAAGACGTGAAAGTTCAGAAGAACCAATATCAGAAAGATGTGAAGATGAACTGACAAGTTGCTCAAAGACGGACGATGCATAGATAAGGTCAAGTTCTTTTTCAACCATATCTCCTTCAACGTGTCGTTCGCTGAAATCATCCAAAATATCTTTCATGCCATCTTTTGTTAAAGAATCAATAAGTTCATTGCGACGTGGCAATTCATTGAGTGTTTTTTCATCATTTGTCAGGCGTCGCGTTGTTTCTAGAATCTTTTCTAGCGCCATATCTTCAAGCTGAAGATGTGAATTGAGGTCTTCTTTTAAAGCTTTGATTTCCCGTACAAGTTCGCTGGCGGAAATTTTGATTTGTTCCATTCCGTCAGGGATGATAGGTAGCGGTGCCTCTTTGCAGAATTTACGCCATGTTCCACGTACATTTTGTACTTTAGTTAAAGCGTCATGCATATCGACAACATCAAGACCAGGCTTAACGTAGGTTTGTGCTTGTTTTGTTAAGCGCCGGCGATCAGAATAAGACATATTTTCTTTATGCTTGTTTCGCCATTCTTTCGAAGCGGTTGCGATAATCATATCGTGAACGCTGTTTTCGTAAATCTCTGGTTTGAACACATCAAAAGTAGAATTGATATTATCGAGCATAGTAATTTGCTCAAGCCATTCATTAAGAGTTTGAGCGCGCACTAGTTTCGATTCGCTGGCAACGCGATGTGATTGAGCCATAATGATCGGAATAGTTTCAGTTGCAAGACGTTCTGCCTGTTGACGTGCACGTTCACCTTGTTCAACGTTTGTGATAGGGGCGCCATACCATGGAGATGCCTCTTCTGCATCAAGAAAAGCTCCTAAACTAGCTGCCTCAATGAGATTTTCTTGTATACGGTCGCGCTCGTTTTTTAAGGTTTGAGTGTTATCGAGAGAAAGGCGCACTCGGCTTTGTGGAGCTTGAGAGTCTTCCATTAATTGAGCCATGCGTTGCAACAATGAATATACAGATTCATTCCATGCAGGATCGATGTTATGAAGGTTATCAATATAGTTGCGAAGAGTTTGGCGCGCTTTAATAAGGGATTCACGCATATCAATGGTTTTTTGATCGTCAAGTTCTGCCTCTTTAAGGCGCATCCCTGTTCGTAAACGTAACGGAACATCGTCGATAGAAGAAAAATCAAGAAGAATGTCGTCAAGCTGTTCTTTTTTAATGTGTCGTGCAAGAGCTTTGCCAAGATTTGGGCGCATAGGAATATACATGACAGAGCGTCCACTAGCTGCAGCGTCAGCAAAAATAGAGGTCAACGTTTCATGGGTGCGTGCAGCAATAGGAGTATTAATAATGAGTGAACGACCTGAAGCTATTGCTTCAACGACAGCTAATTCTTCAACGTCTAGATCGCCGATTCCGCGTTCAGTTTCAGGAATACGATCTTTTTTATTCAGTGGTGGAACTGGCTGGGCGCATAGTTTTTTTCGCTTTTCATCGCCTGCGAGTGCAGCTATGATTCCTGATGTTTCTAAATGAGGCTTCATGGCTTCCAAATCACTTAATATTGTGGTGTTTGGATTGATGAAACTGCCTAAAAGTGAAAAACCTTGATAATGGAAATCAGGAAGATAAATGCGTCCTAATTCGCGGATGCGGGCAATGGCTTCGTCGCTGCGGTTTGGGTCGGCAGAAATGGTGCGTAATTGAGAAATGTGTTCTGCTGGCATGCCATGGGTGCGAAGAGCATGCAAAATAAATGGATTTATTTCGCATCTTTGTGTAAGGGTGATATGTGTATCGCCGTCTTCGGTTGCTTGAATACTTGCTGAGCGTAAAAGAGCAGGTTCGTCGTGGTTTATGTGCTCGTTATGAGAGGTGGTGGTGGAAGTTTTGGTAGCTTCTTGGGTCCAGCTAATATTTCCAATGGCTAGTGTAATGGGG